>JAPOKE010000034.1 GCA_029977805.1 Phenylobacterium parvum
ACGGCAGGAATTAAGCACGATGGGGCACATCGAAGCTGCAGCAGCGCCGTACCAGAGCGACCCCAGAAGGCCGTTGATGACCAGGATCCAGAGCGCCACCGAGGCGGACGGCACGCTGACCGCGATGATGTAGATCGGGACGGCGAGCAGGGAGGCGATCGCGGGCACCACCACGTAGCCGCGCAGGTCGGTCTTGGCGAACCGGTCGGCGATCTGGCCGCCGAGCCAGGAGGAGATGATCCCGGCGGTGCCGCCCATCAGGCCGAGGGCGAGGCCCATGAAGCCCACCGACTTCAGGTCGAACATCGAGGCGAGCCGGGCCACTTCCTCGCCATGCACGCGCAGGAAGAAGCTGGCGGTGAAGGGTGCGTGGCCATAGCCGATGAAGGCCTTGATGGCCGCGCCCAGGGCGATGAGCCAGAAGGTCTTCTTCTTCATCAGGTAGGAGAGGGTCTCCCGGAAGGTGGCCTGGGCGGCGACGATCCGGTCGCTGTGGGCGGCGAGGATCTTCCGGGGCTCACGGAGGGTGAAGAGGCAGAGGGCCGCGAACAGCAGGCCCGGGACGCCGGCGACCAGGAAGGCCACCCGCCAGCCATAGGCGTCGGCGATCAGGCCGCCCAGCACCAGGCCCAGCAGGCCGCCCAGGGGCGTGCCCATCGAGTAGAAGGCGAGGGCCGAGGCCCGCTTTTCCTTGGGGACATAGTCCGCGATCAGGGAGTGGGCTGGTGGGGTGCACCCGGCCTCGCCGATGCCGACGCCGATCCGGCAGAGGACAAGCTGGACGAAGTTGGTGGTCGCACCGGACATGGCCGTGAAGCCCGACCAGACCGCCACCGACGCACCAATGATGACGGGGCGGTTCCGGCGCTCGGCCAGCTGGGCGAGGGGGATGCCCAGGACGGTGTAGAACAGGGCGAAGGCCAGGCCGCTCATCAGGCCCAGCTGCCAGTCCGCCAGCTTGAGCTCGTTCTTGATGGGCTCTGCCAGGATGTTGATGATCGACCGGTCGAGGAAGTTGATGGTGTAGATCGCCAGCAGCAGGAGCATGGCGTAACGCGTGTAGGCGGCGGAATAGGGCGCCTGGCTGACGGTGGCCGTCGCCGGCGGAACGACGGGGTCCGTCGACGGGGTCGCTGTCTCTGTCATTTTATGGGGTCCCGGAGTTTCCTCTTTCCTCCGGAGGTGGGAAGCCGACGGCGCTCTGTCTAGTCCCCGGCGGCCTCAATCCGCTCCATCGGCGCCTTTGCCGGCGGCCTCAGGATCATGATGAGGGGATACATGGCCAGGACCAGCACCACCATCCAGGCGAAGACGTCGATATAGCCCATCATCATCGACTGGCGGGTGATCTCGCCATTCATGATGGCGAGGCCCGCGCTCGTGGTGAGGTCCACCTGGGGCGGAAGGACATCCTGGAGGACCGGATTGGAGGGGTCCATACGGCCCGCAAGCTCGCTGTGGGCCACCGCCGTGTTCCGGAGCACCATCGCCTGGACGATGGAGATGCCGACGCTGGAGCCCAGGCTCCGCGCCATCGTCGAGAGAATGGTCCCTTCGACGCGATGGACCGGGTTCAGGGTCACGTAGGCCAGGGTGCTCAGCGGAGCGAACAGGAGTCCCGTGCCGGCCCCCTGCACGAACCCGCTGGCGACCAGCGGCCACTCCGTCATCGAGAGGTCGAACTTCGCCATGGCCCAGAGCGAGGCCACGCTCAGCGTGGTGCCGATCACCAGCATCTTCCGGGGGCCGATGGTCTGGATGAGGATCGGTACGAGGAGGAAGGAGATCAGCGATCCCACCCCGCGGCTCATGCTGACCCATCCGGAATGGACCGCCGAGTAGCCGAGCAGGCTCTGCATCAGCACGGGCAGGAGGGCGGTCGTGGAGAACAGCAGGACGCCCACGAAGAAGCTGAACACCGTGGTCCCGACGAAGTTGCTGTCCTTGGCGAGGTCGCGGTGGAAGAAGGGATTGGGTGATGTGGCGCTCTGGACCAGGAAGACCCACAGGCCGGCCAGGGCGATCCCCGCTTCGATCCAGATTTCCGGGGAGTCCCACCAGTCCTGGCCCGGGCCCCGGTCGAGCATGACCTGGAGTCCCACCACGAAGGCGGTCAGGGCCGCAAAGCCAATGAAGTCGAAGGGTCTCTGCCGGCCTCCCGGGTCGTCGGCCATCAGGCTGGTCACCGCCAGGGTCGCCAGGATCCCCAGCGGCAGGTTGATGAAGAAGACCCACCTCCAGCTCAGGTTCTCGGTGATCCAGCCGCCGAGGGTCGGCCCGAGGATCGGCCCCAGTATGACCGCGGAGCTCCAGAGGCTCATGACCCGGGGGATCTGCTCCTGGGGGTACATGTCCAGCATGGCCGACTGGGAGAGCGGCATGAGGGACGCCCCGGCCAGTCCCTGCAGGGTCCGGAACAGGACCATCTGTTCCACCGAGGTGGCGATGCCGCACAGCATGGAGGCGATCGTGAAGCCGGCGATCGACAGGCTGATCATCCGCTTGCGGCCGAACTTCATGGCCAGCCAACCCGAAAGGGGCGTCATCACCGCGGTGGCCAGGATGTAGGAGGTCAGCACCCAGGTCAGCTGCTCCTGGGACGCCGAGATGCTGCTCTGCATCTTCGGCAGGGCGACATTGGCGATGGTGCTGTCGAGGGTGTTCATCAGCGTCGCCAGCATCAGCGCGCCGGTGATGGGAATGCGGTTCGCCTTGTCCTTCTCGAGGTAGTCGGCGGCGTCAGTCATTGGTCGCCGACCGCCAGTCCGCGCCGGCGGCCGCGAAGAGCCCGATCATGTCGGACAGCCGTCGCGCCTCCGCCGAGGCGAGGCCCCGCCGGGCGAGGCTCAGCTGCCGGCGGACGTCGATCGCCCGGAGCAGGGGCGTGCCGCCCAGCCTCACCCCGGCGAGGGTGACGTCGGCGTCCTGCTGGGCGCTGTCCACCGCCCGCCGGAAGGCGGCGACCTCGGCCTCCCCGGCCTCCAGCGATGACATCAGGCCGCCCACCTGGGAGAAGGCCGCCAGCACCGTGCGTCGGTAACGCGCCTCCGCCGCACTGAGGTCAGCGAGCGCGGCCCGTCGGTTGGCCTTGGCGAGGCCGCCATCGTAGATCGGCGCCGTAAGTCCGGAGGCGAGGTTCCAGCCCTTGGAGTCCGGGCTGAAGAGCTCCTCGATCTGGTTCGAGGTCTGGGCGTAGTCCCCGGTCAGCCGGAGCTTGGGAAGGGAGTCGACCTGCTCCGCCCGGGCGGCGAGGCGCGCCGCGCGCAGCTCGGCCTCGGCCGCCTGGATGTCCGGCCGGGTGCGCACCAGCTCCGAGGGCAGGGCCACGGGCAGGGCGGCGGGCAGGCTCAGCTCCTCCAGCCGGAAGTCCGGCGGGGCCCATTCCGAGGGCGACCTGCCCGCGAGCACCGCGAGGCGCCGGCGGGCCTGGTCCTTCTGCCGGAAGAGGTCCGGCATGAGGGCTTCGTCGCTGGCCAGCTGGGCCTCGATCTCGATGCGGCCTGACCGCGACAGTCCGCCGAGGGCCTCCGCCCGGTGGGCGAGCTCCACCAGCTTTCGGTCGTCGTCGATGACCTTCATCGCGGAGTCGATCTGGGCGTTCAGGCCGGCGATCCGGACAGCCTCGATGGCGACATTGGCCGAGAGGGCGATGGCGGCGGCGTCCGCCTGCCAGCTCGCGGCCTCGGCGCGGGCGCCCGTCTCCGCCGCCCGACCCCGGCCGACGCCGAACAGGTCCGGGTCGTAGCTGACCAGTCCGCCCAGGCTGAATATGCTGAAGGTCCGGCTGGGGAAGCCGCTGAAGCCGAAGGCCTCGCTGTTGAAGAGCTGGCGCTCCACCCGGGCGTTGAGCCCGACCTGGGGCTTCAGCAGGGCCTGCGCCGCCTCTGCCTCCGCCTGGTGGCGGTCGAGTGTGGCGCGCGCCTCGGCGAGGTCGGGAGAATTCTCCAGGGCCAGCCGGATGACCTCGTCCAGTCGGGCGGAGCCGAAGGCCGTCCACCAGGTCCGCGACCGCGCGCCGGCCTCCAGAACGACCCGGGGCGGCGTCCGCTCGCCGGCCATGGCGTAGCCCTCCGGCGACGGCGTTCCGGCAGGCGCCGTGAAGGCTTCGCCCGTCGCGGCGCAGCCCCCGAGGAGCAGGACGCCGGCGGCCAGGGCGAGGGCGGCCGGGCGGCGGAGCTTTTGGCCGGCGGGGTCGGGCATGGACTACTTCCCGCCCCGGCCGGAACGCACGTCGACCTTGACCGTGGCCGAGAGCCCGGCGCGGGCGGCCATGTCCGGCGGCGGCTGGTCGAACTCCACCCGGACTGGCAGTCTTTGCGTCACCTTGACCCAGTTGCCTGTGGCGTTCTGGGCGGGCAGGGCGGAGAAGGCCTGGCCGGTGCCGGGGGCGAAGCTCGCCACCCGGCCCTTCAGACGGCCCTGGGGATAGGCGTCGACGTCGATCTCCACCGGCTGGCCGACCCGCATGCGGGCCACCTGGTCTTCCTTGAAGTTGGCCTCGACCCAGGGGCGTCCGGAGAGCAGCCAGAAGGCCGGCTGCGATGCATTGAGGTAGGCCCCCACCGGCAGCTGGTCGACCCGGGCGACGACGCCGTCGGACGGCGCGACGACCTCGGTGTAGGAGGTGTTGAGCCGGGCGCGCTCCAGCTGGGCGCGCGCCTGCAGCACCGCAGCGGCGCGCGAGCCGGCCTGGGGGTCGCCGCCGAGGACGGCCAGGGCCGCGGCCTCCGACTGCTGCGCCGCCCGAAGCTGCTCCCGGGCGAGCCGGGCCGCGTGCCGGGCCTGGTCGGCCTGCTGGACCGAACCCGCGCCGGCCGCCGCCAGGCCTGCGCCGCGGGCCGCCTCGGACTCCGCATGGCGCAGGTTCTCCTGGGCGGCCGCCACATTGGCCTGCTCGCGGCCGAGGGCGGCGCGCTGCTGGGCGACCATCTGCTCGGCGCTGGCCAACTGGGCCTCGGCGGCCGAGAGGCTGGCCTGGGCGTCCCGGGCGTCCAGCCGGAAGAGCACCTGGCCCTTCTTCACCGCCTGGTTCTCGCGGACATAGATCTCGATCACCCGCCCGCCGATGGACGGGGCGACAGGGGTCTTCGCGACCTGGACGAAGGCGTTGTCGGTGGTCTGGAAGCGACCGAGACCGAGGAGATACCAGGCCAGGGCCGCCGCGATCACGACCGGTCCGCCCACCATGACGAGCCAGCGCCGCGAGACGCCACCGCCCTTGCGGGCGCCGCCCGCCGGCCCTTCCGACGACTTGCCGGTCACGCGCAGTCCTCCCCTGACTTCCACGACCGTCGCAGTGCGCAACGGCGCATCGACGACCACTTCCCTGTGGAGCATGTTCCGCCCAATGACGGTTGAGGGCAAGATGACAAAACGCCCGGCAGCCCGATTTCCCCACGTTTTTCCATTACTTAGCCGGAGTGTACTCAGGCGTCCATTATTGGCGGCGGAGACCTTGCAGGCCGCGGCCATTTCTTCCAGCATGCCGCTGGAGACCGGGAGCCGGAACCCATGTCCGCCAGCCGCATCCGCCAGCTTGCCCGGGCCTGGAAGGCCGATGAACTCGCCGCCGCCCTTGCCGATCGTCCCGGGCTCCTCGGCCACAGGGACGAGAGGGGGCGGAACTGGCTGCACCAGGCCTGCATGGTGGAGCCGTCGCCTCCGGTCCGCCCTGCCGAAGACAGTCTCGCCACCGCCCGGGTCCTCCTGGACCTTGGGCTCGGCCTCGACGATGCGGCCTTCACCGAGGGCGAATGGCGGGCCACGCCGCTCTGGCATGCGGTCAGCCGGGGCCGGAACCTGGACCTCGCGCGTTTTCTCCTCGCCCGCGGTGCGGATTCCCGCTTCTGCCTCTACGCCGCCGCCTGGCGATCGGACATCGAGGCCATCGATCTCCTTGTGGACGCCGGCGCGCCGGTGGACGAGACGACCTCCGGGGACGGCGCGACGCCCTTCCTCTGGGCGGTGGCCACAAGTCGCTTCGACAGCGCCCGGCGACTGCTGGAGCACGGGGCCGACCCCGACCACGCTGGTCGCGACGGCCTGACCGCCCTGCATCTCATGATCCGCAAGGGCAGCCCGACGGAGGCCCTTGAAATGGCGGCGGGCTTCGGCGCCCGCGGCGACCTGCCGGATCCCGAGGGGCGCACGGCGGCCGGCCTGCTGGCCCGCAAGCGGGACCCCGCCCTCCGGGCCCTCGCCGGGCGGCTTGCGCGCGGCTAGCCCGGGCCCCGGATTCCCTGCCTGAGGGCCGCATCCCCGGCCGAGAAACCCTCCTGCACCAGCCAAAGGCGGAGCAGGTGACGCTTTCGCGCCGGCTCGTCCCAGTCCTCGTAGGCCGTCCGCTTGTGGAGGATGGACGCGTTCTTCAGGAACTGGATGTCGCCTGGCCTGAAATCCATGTCGAGGAGGTGGTCGGGGTCATTGGCGGTGGTCTCGATGAACCGCAGGACGTCGTCCTGGTCCGGCGTCAGGCGCGGGGCGTCGGCGTGCTGCTGGCTTTCGCGGATGTACCAGGGGATGAAGAACAGGTTCAGCCGTCCGTCGACGAGGCGGCAGATCGGACGGGTGAACCAGGCGGGGGTCCCCGGCCGGTGCTGGCCCTGGGTGTCGAAGGGAAAGATGCTGAACAGGGCCGGGACGAGGTCTGGCCGCTCCGCCAGCAGCCTGTTGAAGATGGCCGCCGAGGAGGCGATCCGGCTGGTGCCGCCGGACTTCGCCCCCTGCAGGCAGAGGAGGCCAATGATGTCCGCGCCGTCGGTGTGGAAGTCCTGCTCAGCCCGGGTCCTGTAGAGCCTGACCCCGTAGGCCCTTGGGTCGGCGCCGGTGTCCCGGACATGCCCCAGCAGGTCCCCGTCCGTGTTCTGCGAGATGGCCCGGCCCATGTGCAGGCCAAGTCCCCAGTAGATGTCCGCCGCCGCCTCGGGCCCCAGCTCTCCGACGGGAAGCCCCCTCAGCAGCAGGAAGCCCCGGCCCTGGTCCAGGTCTTCCAGCCAGCCCTTGACCTCAGTCGCCAGGCCCGGAAGCGGAAAGTCCGCCCGGGTCCACTTGGTCCGGTCAAGGGTCCGGCTCCTCGCCGTCGCCCGGGCCGCCGCCAGTTCCTGCACCTCCGGCCCCGACAGGGTCCGCCGCCAGTCCCCGCGCAACGCCATGTCCCGGCCGAGCCAGGCGTCGGCGGTCGTCAGGGGATCGGGCGTCAGCATGGGGCGACCTTGCGCTCTGTTCCGGACTTCCACACTGGGACCCGGACTTGGATTCGACAATTCCAGAAATATCGATTTATCATGAGTCCATGACCAGTCGCGACCCGACGCCTTCAGCCTCCGCCGTCGCCGCCCTGAGCGCATTGGCCCATGCCGGTCGGCTCGAGGTCTTCCGGCGGCTTGTCCAGACGGGCCCCGGGGGACTGGCCGCCGGAGAGATCGCCCGGGCGACGGGCAGCCTTCCCAACACCCTGTCCGCCAACCTGGCCATCCTGGCGGGCGCGGGGCTTGTCCGTTCCCGCCGCGAGGGGCGCTCGATCATCTACGCCGCTGACTTCGCCGCCATGCGCGGGCTCCTGTCCTACCTGATGGAGGACTGCTGCGACGGACGCCCGGAGATCTGCGCGGACCTCTCCCCCGCCTGCGCCCCCGCGCCCTGAAGCCCCTTTTCGAGACGCGCCGATGAATGACGCCCGCCGAAACGTCCTTTTCCTGTGCACAGGCAACTCCGCCCGTTCGGTCATGGCGGAGGGCCTCCTTCGGAGCCTTGGCGGCGACCGGTTCCGGTCCCACTCCGCGGGATCCTTCCCGACCGGGCGGGTCAATCCGGGCGCCTTTCCCGTCCTCAGGGCCCTCGGCCTCGATCCAGCGGACTTCCGCTCCAAGTCCTGGGATGAGTTCGCCGCCCCCGGGGCCCCGCCGACCGATTTCATCTTCACGGTCTGCGACAACGCCGCGGGCGAGGTCTGCCCTGTCTGGCCCGGCCGGCCGGTGACGGCGCACTGGGGCGTCGAGGATCCCGCAGCGGTCGCGGGGACCGAGGCCGAGGTCGCCGCCGCCTTCGCGGAGGCGGCACGCCGACTGCGCCATCGGATCGAGCGGTTCCTGTCCCTGCCGGAGGAAGCCCTGGACGGGCCCGAAATCCGAGCGCACCTGCAGGCGATCGGCGAGGACCCGGCCCCGTGACCGCCGACAGCCCCGGCTTCGGCCTCACCCGACGCCTCGCTGCCGAAGGCGTCGGAACCGCCCTGCTCCTGGCGATCGTGGTCGGCTCCGGCGTCATGGGAGAGGCGCTCTCCGGCGGCAACGACGCCGTCGCCCTCCTGCTCAACACCGTCTCGACCGGGGCAGGGCTTTTCGTCCTCATCACCCTCCTGGGCCCCGTCTCGGGCGCGCACTTCAACCCCCTCGTGACCCTCCTGGGCGCGGCTTCGGGGCAGTTGGGGCGAGGCGAGGCGCTGGCCCGGCTAGCGGTCCAGGTCGCCGGCGCGGTCTTGGGGGTGTTCCTGGCCCACGCCATGTTCGACCAGCCGCTGGTCCAGGTCTCGGGCAAGGTCCGCGACGGGGCGGGGCAGGTCCTGTCGGAGGCCGTGGCGACCTTCGGCCTCCTGATGGTGATCCAGCTCGGCGCCCGCCTCGCCCCGTCCGCGGTCGCCGGCCTCGTGGCCCTCTACATCACGGCGGCCTACGGCTTCACGGCGTCCACCGCCTTCGCGAACCCCGCAGTCACCCTCGCCCGGAGCCTGACCGACACCTTCGCCGGCATCGCCCCGGCCTCGGCGCCTGGCTTCCTGGTTGGCCAGGCGGCGGGCGCTATCGCCGCGGCGCTGGCCTCATCCTGGCTGTTCGGCAGGTCGGGGGCCGGAACCTGAGGGTGTCCGCCGTTCAGGTGGCCCCGGCCCGCTCGCGTTTCATCGCCTCGATCCGGGTCCGGGTGGCGGCGTGGTCCTCCCGGGAGATGCTGAAGCGGGCGTAGAGCAGCACCGCGAAGACGCCGGGGATCATCGACACCGGTCCCAGGAAGAGGCCGAGGTGACGGATGACCTCGGGGTCGACCTGCCCGGGCTGGGCCTTCTCGGGAAAGGCGATCAGGGTCAGCACGACCCCGGCCAGGGCGGCGCCGATGGCCGTGTCCAGCTTGGCGAAGAGGGCCCGGGTCGAATAGAGCACGCCCTCCTGGCGCACCCCGAACTTCACCTCGTTCTCGTCGGCGACGTCGGCAAGGGCGCTCATCACCGAGATGTTCAGGATCGCGCCCACGGCGTAGCTCACGGCGGAGATGGCCACGAGGGTCGGCAGGAGGCGCGGGTCGCCGTTCGGGAACATGAGGCCGACTTCCCGCAGGATGAAGCCGAGGGCCGGGAAGACCATGAGGGCCGCCGAGCTCCAGATGATCACGGCGCGCTTGCCCCAGCGGACGTGGAGCCGTGGGGTGAGGGTCAGGGCCGAGACGAAGCCGACGAGGCTGCCCAGCGAGTACCAGCGCAGCTGCTCCGAGGGCAGGCCCCAATAGTAGGTGCCCCCGTAGAGCCCCAGAGTGTCGCGGATCCCGGTCATCAGGGACAGGGCGAAGAGCCCCGCCAGCAGCCAGACATAGTTGCGGTTGGCCAGCACCTTGCCGACGTCCTTCAGGAACTCGAAGGGCGAGAAGGGCGGCTGGTCCTGCGGCGGCCTGGGGAGGCGCGGGATCTGGTCGCGGGTGAACCAGGCCGAGGCGAAGAGGATGGCCAGGGTCGCGCCCGCGGCGAGCAGGGAGAAGGGCAGGTAGGGCTCCGGATTGAGCAGGCCCCGGGGATACTCGGGCGTGGCCTTGAAGAAGAAGGTCAGGGCGATGAGCGAGATGGAGGTGCCGCCGATCCAGGTGGAGAAGTTGTTCCACGCCATGACCTTGGTGCGCTCGATGTAGGATTCCGAGAGCTCCCCGCCGAAGGCCAGGTGCGGCGTGTGGAAGACGCTCATGGCCACTCTCAGGCCGATCACGGACCCGGTGAACCAGAGGAAGAGCAGGGTGTGGCCGAGGCCGTCCGGCGGGTTGAAGATGGCCAGGAAGAAGAGGGCGATGGGAAGGGGCGCGGCGTACATGAACGGATGGCGCCGCCCGAAGCGCGAGCGCGTCCGGTCGGAGATCGAGCCGATCACCGGGTCGGCGAAGCCGTCGACGACGAAGGACAGGGAGATGGCCAGGCCGCCCAGCCAGCCGGGAAGGCCCAGCACCTGATTGTAGTAGAGAAGGGCGTAGGACCCGAGCGAGAACAGGGCGATGGTCTCCGCCGCGCTGCCGATCCCGAAGAAGAGCTTGGTGCGGAGCCGGAGCGGCTGGGGCTCAGCCGCGGCTCCAGGGACGTCGGCCCTGTCCATCCTTCCCCCCGCCTGTACGCTGCTTTTGAGCGCCTGGTACGGAGAGTGGGAGTTAAAAAGCCCGCTCCGTCAAGGGGCGGTGGCTGGTCTGTATGCGGGACTTAAGGAAGCGGAATGATCGCTAGAGCCTTGTCGCACGATACACGGGCAGGCCCGCGGGCAGGACAAGCTCGCCGTAACCCTGCAGGACCTCTGCGCGGAAGCCGGCCGCTTCCAGGGCGCCGAGCACCCGGTCCGGGGCGAGCAGGGCCAGGCTGTGGACCTCCTGCGATCGCCGCCAGGCGTCGTCGGTCCTGCGGAAGGTGGTGATGCGGCGGGTCAGTGTTTCCCCGGCCTCCTCGCTGATGGATCCCACCGCCCAGACGGGCCCTTCGGTGTAGCTGCGGCTGGATCCCCGGCCCGGCGCGGCGGCGTCAAACAGCAGGAGGCCGCCGGGGGGCAGCGCCTTTGCCGCCCGGGACAGGAAGTCGGCGAGGCCCGCCTCTCCGGCCCTGGGGTCGGCCATGTAGTTCACCACCTCGCCGATGGCGCAGATGGCGTCTGCGGGCGGCGGGTCCCACGCGTGGAGGGAGGCTTCGAGAAAGGTGGCGCGGGGCGCCCTCAGCCGGGCGAGGGCAAGGAGGTCCGGCGAAAGATCAAGGCCTGTGACCTCCGCCCCGGCCTCCGACAGGGGGGCGGCGAGGGCGCCGGCCCCGCACCCGATATCCAGCACGCGCGCTCCGGCGATCCCTTCGCCGAGCAGGGCCAGGACAAGCCCTGCGGCGGCGGCGCCCAGGCCGCCAAAGCCCTCGGCATGTATCGCCGCCAGGTCCTCCGCGTAGAAGGGCTCCATCTGGCTTTCCCTTTCTTCCGGGCCGGAGCGGGTCGACATCAGACCGCCCGCAGCGCTGACGCCGGCCGCGCGGACAGGATGGGCAGGGCGCCGGCAAGGCTCAGGACCAGGGTCACGCCCAGGCCTGCGCCGAGGGTGGCGAGCACCCGTCCCCAGTCGGGCGCCCAGGTGAACTCGAAGACCTGGACGATGATCCACCAGGCGCCGCCGAGGCCGACCGCCAGGGCGACCACGCCCAGCAGCAGGCCGAGGAGCCCGTATTCAAGCGCCTGGACCCAGAGGAGCTGCCCCCGGGTGGCGCCCAGGGTCTTCAGGACCACAGCATCGTAGGTGCGCGCCTGCCGGGCCGCCGCGACCGCGCCGGTCAGGACCGCCATGCCCGCCAGGAGGGTCACCGAGGCCGCCGCGAGGACCGCCAGGGCCATCTGGTCCAGCAGGGTGCGGGCCTGTCCCAGGACCTCGCGCACCGAGATCACCGACACCCCGGGAAAGGCGGTCAGGATGGCGCGGGCGGCGGCGGTCTCGCGCTCGGGCGGCAGGCTGACGGCGCCGGCGAGGGTGTGCGGGGCGCCCGCGAGGGTGCTGGGCGGGAAGACCATCATGTAGTTGAAGCCCATGGTCTCCCAGTCGATGCGCCGGAGGGAGGCGATCCGGGCCGGGATCTCGCGCCCGAGGACGCTGACCGTCAGGGTGTCGCCCACCTGCAGGGAGAGGGCCTCGGCCACGCGCGCGTCGAGGGAGACGAGGGGGGGGCCGGCGTAGTCGCGCGGCCACCATTCGCCGGCCGTGATCTGGCTGCCCTCGGGCAGGTCGGCGGCGTAGGTCACGCCCCGCTCCCCGCGCAGGACCCAGGCCTCGCGCGGGATTTCCTTGAGGTCCCGCACCCTCTGGTCGCCATAGGCGGTGATCGTGCCCCGCAGGGCCGGGACGAGGTCCACCTGGGCCCCGGGCGCCGCGCCGGCCACGGCCTTGCGGAAGGTCTCCGCAGCGGCGGAGGGAACGTCCAGGACGAACTGGGCCGGCGCGCGCGCCGGAACCGATCGGGCGATCTCGGCGTCCAGGCTTGTCTGGATGGCCGCGATCAGCACGAACAGGGTCAGGGACAGGCCCATGGCGATGACCAGGGCGGGGGTCTGGGAGCCCGGCCGGTGAAGGTTCGACAGGGCGAGCCTGAGGAGGGGCGAGGCGGGCCGGGGCAGGCGCCGGGCGAGGGCCTTCACCCCGGCCCCGACGGCCATGAGGAAGACGAGGACGCCGGCCGTGGCGGCGAGGACGCCGGCGGAGAAGAGCGGCCGTTCGGCGGTCACCAGGGCGAGGCCGAGGGACAGGGCGGTCGCGACGGCCACGATGGCCGCGTTGCGGCGGTCGGGCGGTCCCTGCGGCTCAAGCGAGGCGCGCCAGATGGCGGCGGGCGGCGTCGAACCGGCCCGGGCGAGTGGCAGCCAGGTGAAGATGAAGGCGATCAGCAGGCCCTGGGCCGAGGCGAGGGCCAGGGGCGCGGGATGCAGGGAGAACTCCGGGCGCACGGGCAGGCGGTCGCCGATCAGGGACAGGATCAGGGACGGGGCCGCGGCTCCCGCCGCGAGGCCGGCCAGGACCGCGGCGCCGGCCACCACGCCGACCTGCAGGAGGTAGACGGTCGTGATGTCCCGTCCCGCGGCGCCCAGGACCTTGAGGGTGGCGATCGCGCCCCGCCGAGCGGCGAGGTAGCCCGAGACGCCGTTGCTGACGCCGATCCCGGCGATCACCAGGGCGGCCAGGCCGATCAGGCCCAGGAACTGGCCCATGCGCTCGAAGAAGCGGCTGGCCCCCGGCGCGGCGCGGCCATGGTCGCGCACCTGCCACCCGGCCTCGCCATGCGTCCGCCTGAGTTCGGCGGCGAGGCGCTCCGGCCGGCGTCCGTCGCCATCCGGCAGCTTCACCCGGTACTTGGCCTGGAAGAGGCTGCCCGGCTGGATGAGGCCGGTCCCGGCCATGTCCTCCAGCCGGATGAGGGCCGCGGGGCCGAGGCTGAAGCCCTCGCCCACCCGGTCCGGCTCGTCGTCGAGGATCCCGGCCACCCGGAACTGGGCGCGGCCGAACCCGACGGTGGCGCCGGGGCCGACGCCCAGCCGCTCGGCGAGGCCGCGCTCCACGAGGACCTCGCCCGGGCCGGGGCGCGGCGCGGGCTTCACGCCTGACGGCGTCGAGACCTTGAGCTGGCCATAGAGAGGGTAGGCCCCGTCGACGCCCTTGAGTTCCGCCAGCATGGGCGCGCCCTGGCCGCCCCGCGCCATGGCCCTGAGCCGGACGGTCTCGCTGACCGTCCCCAGTCCGGCCATGACCTGCTTCTCCGCCCCCGTGGCGTACCTCTGGGTGAGGGCGACCTCGACGTCGCCGCCCAGCAGTTCCCGGCCCTTGCGGGTCAGCTCGCCCGTGATGGCGGCCGTCAGGCTGCCGATGGCCGCCAGGGCCGCGACCCCGAGGAAGAGGCACAGGAACAGCAGCCTCAGGCCCCGGAAGCTGGCCGAGAGGTCGCGGCGGGCGATCCGCCAGAGGGTCCTGAGGGGAACGGGGGTCACGCCAGCCGGTCCGATACGATCCGGCCGTCCGCCATCTCGACGATCCGGTCGCAGCGGGCGGCCAGGCCCGGGTCGTGGGTGATCATCACCAGGGTCGCGCCGGCGGCGGCCCGGCGCTCGAACAGGAGGTCCGCCACCCGGCGCGACGTGGCGCCGTCGAGGTTTCCGGTGGGCTCGTCGGCGAAGATCAGGCCGGGACCAGGGGCCATGGCCCGGGCGATGGCCACCCTCTGCTGCTCGCCGCCGGAGAGCTGGGCCGGATAGTGCCCCAGCCGGTCGGCGAGGCCCACGGCGGTCAGTTCGGCGACCGCGCGGTCCCGGGCGTCCTCGGCCCCGCAGAGTTCAAGCGGGGTGGCGACGTTCTCGAGGGCCGTCATGGTCGGCAGGAGGTGGAAGGCCTGCAGGATGATCCCGATGCGGCCGCGGCGGGCGCGGGCGAGGGAATCCTCGTCGAGGGGGCCGAAATCCTGTCCGTCGATGCGCACCTCCCCGGAGGTGGCCCGCTCCAGTCCCGAGAGCACGGCCATCAGCGAGGACTTGCCCGAACCCGAAGGCCCGAGGACGGCCAGGCTCTGTCCGCGCGGGGCGTCGAGGTCAACGCCCTTGAGGATGTCGGTGCTTCCAAGCGAAAGTGTCAGCCCCCGCGCGCGGATCATCAGGTCGGTGTCGGCGTCGTGGGCGGTCATGCGTGGAGGCGTCCGGTGCGGTCGATATCGTGGCTATATGTGGTCGTGGCGGGGCTTTGCCAGCTTGTCCTCGCCTGTTCCCCCGCCGCCGAGGCGCCCCGGACACAGGGACCGCCAGCCGCCGAGGCCGCCTTCGAAGGGCCCTTGGTGGTCGTCTTTGGCGACAGCCTGTTCGCGGGCTACGGCCTGGAGCCCTCGCAGGGCTTTGCGCCGGCCCTGGAAAGGCGCCTCGCGGCGCAGGGCCTCGCCGCCCGGGTCGTGAACGCCGGCGTGTCCGGGGACACCACGGCCGCGGGTCTCGCCCGGCTGGGCTTCACCCTCGACGGCCTGCCGCGCAAGCCGGACCTCGTGATCGTCGGTCTCGGCGCCAATGACATGCTTCGTGGCCTGAGCCCGGCGCAGACCCGCGCCAACCTTCAGGCGATCCTGGACGAACTGAAGCGCCGCGAGATCCCGGCCGCCCTCACGACCATGATGGCGGCGCCCAACCTGGGCGAGGACTACGCCCGGGCCTTCAACCCGATCTACGCAGACCTGGCCCGGTCGACGGGCGCGCGGCTCTATCCCTTCTTCCTCGACGGCGTTGCGGGCCAGCCGGAGAGGCTCCTGCCGGACGGAATGCACCCGAACGCCAGCGGGATCGAGCACATCGCCGGACGGCTGGGGCCCCTCGTGGCCGCTGACCTGCCCGGGCCCGTCGCACCGAAGGGCTGAGGAGCGGACCGGAGCCCGCCCCGGCTCCGGCCTACTTCGCCGCCGGCGGGGCGGCGATCACCTCGACGGGCAGGCCGAGGCGCTCAAGCTGCGGCTTCACCACCGCAGCGTCGCCGACGACCACGAACAGCAGCCGCGAGGGATCCACGGCGCGGCGAACGGCGGCGTCCATGTCCGCGGCGGTCATGGCGCCGTAGCGCCCGGGCAGACGCTCGTACCAGTCGTCCGGGCGATTGAACTCCGTCAGGGTCGACAGGCCGTTGAGCACCGCGGCGCTGCGCTCGAACTGGCCCGGAAGCTCCCGGGTGGAGCCCTCGACGGTCAGCTGGCGCTCTTCTGCGGTGGCGCCCCGGGTGGTCGTGAAGTCTCGGGTCTCCTTGAGGATCTCCGAGATGGAGTCCGCCGTGCGGTCGGCCTGCACCGGGGCGGTGACCCGGAAGGCGACCCGCTCGACCGTTTCCGGCACGCCGGACCGGACCCCGTAGGACCAACCCTTGGTCTCGCGCAGGTTCATGTTCAGGCGGGAGAGGAACCCGCCGCCGAGGATCTCGTTGCCGGCCTGGAGGGCGAGGAGGTCGTCCCCGCCACGGGCGTCGAGGACCTGGCCGGCCGCGATCACAGACTGGGGCGACTTGGGCCGGTCGATCAGCACGACGCGGTTGCCCGACTGGGCGGGCGGGGCCGGGAAGGCCTTGGCGCCCTTCGTCACCCCGGCCTCAGGCTTCCAGTCGCCCAGGGCGGCGTTCAGCTTGGGCAGGATCTCGGAGAGGGGGCGGTCCGAGACGATCACCAGCCGGCCGTTGTCGGGACGGATCCAGCGATCATGCTGGGCCTTGAGGTCCGCCGGCGAGAGCCGGCCGACGACCGCCGCGTCGCCCGCGCCGCCGGCGCGCACGCTGTAGGGATGCCCCTGGCCATAGAGCCGGCGGGAGAGTTCCGCCGTCGCGATGGCCGACGGGTTGTTGGCCTCCGCGGAAATCCGGGCGAGCTGCTGGCCCCGGAGCCGCTCGACCACCGCCGGCTCGAAGGTCGGGCGGCGAAGGACGTCGGCGTAGAGGGCGAGGGAGGGCCCGAGGTTCGGGGTCAGGGCGTCGAGCACCACGTTGGAGCGGTCCGCGCCCGCCATCCCGCCGACGCTGGCGCCGAGGAGCTCGGCGCGCTCGGCGATTTCGCGGCTGGAAAGGTTCCCGGCGCCTTCCGAGAGCGCCCGCAGCATCATGGACTGGGCGCCGTAGTCCCGGGCGCCGTCTGCGGCCGTGCCGGCGTCAAAGCTCGCGGCGACCAGGGTCCGGGGCTCGCTGGCCCGGCGCGCATAGACCACGGGCATGCCGTTCGCCAGGGTCGCGCGCTCGATGTCGGGGAAGTCCAGGGACGGGACCTTGCCGGCCCCCGGCATGACCGGGTCCGCCCGCGGCGTCCGGGCGGCCTGGGCCACCCCGGTCCGGTCGATCACCGCGCCCTTGGCGGCGGTGTCGCCGCCCATGGGCCCGCCGTCGAGGTCGCGCTCGCCCGGATCCACGCGAAGGGACAGGGCCGGCCGGCTGAGCCAGGTCTTCATGGCCGACTGGACGGCCGACGGGGTCAGGGCGGCCCAGGCGTCCAGGCGCTTGCGGTAGAGGTCGGGATCATTGGCGTAGAGCTCACCCTCGGCAAGGGTCACCGCCTTGCCGCCGAAGCCGCCGACGGCCTCGGTCTGGCGGATCTTGCCGGCGATCTCGACCCGTCGGGCCCGGTCCAGCTCCTCTGCCGTCGGCCCGCTTTGCACGAGGCCGGCGATGACCTCGTCCATGCGCCTGGCCACCAGGTCCGGCGAGACCCCCGGCCGGACGTCGGCGGCCAGGGTCAGGACCCCGACCGACTGGAACACGCCGTAGTCGGCGGTCACGGAGACGGCGATCTTCTCGTCCCGGACAAGGGCGTTGTCGAGGCGGGACGAGGACAGGCCGCCGAGGACGCTCACGCCGGCCTCGAGGGCCACGGAGGACAGGTCGTTCAGGCCAGGCGTCGACCAGGAGCGGTAGATCCGGGTGGTCGCCACCCGGTCCTTGTGGACCAGGCTGACGGGCGCCTTGAGCGTCACGGGACCGTCGGCCACGGGGGCGACGCGGGGGCCGCGCGGGATGGCGCCGAAGTACTTCTCGACCAGCTTGCGGGCCGTGGGCGCATCGATGTCGCCCGCCAGGACCAGGACGGCGTTGTTCGGGCCGTAGTTGTCGGTGAACCAGCGCTGGACGTCCGCCAGCGAGGCGGCGTCGAGGTCGGCCATGGAGCCGATCGTGCTGTGGCGGTAGCCGTGTCCGGGGGGGAAGAGGTTCTGGTTGATCACGTAGTCGACCAGGCCGAAGGGCTGGTTGTCGCCCTGGCGCTTCTCGTTCTGGACGACCCCCCTCTGGTTATCCAGCTTCTCCTGGGTCACGGCGCCGAGCAGGTGCCCCATCCGGTCGCTTTCGAGGAAGAGGGCCCGGTCCAGGGCGCCGGTCGGGACGGTCTGGAAGTAGTTGGTCCGGTCGAACCAGGTGGTGCCGTTGAAGTCGGTGGCGCCGACCTCCTGGAGGGGCTTGAAGAAGTCGCCGGGGGCGTTCTCCGACCCGTTGAACATCAGGTGCTCGAAGAGGTGGGCGAAGCCGGTCTTGCCCGCCGGCTCATGCTTGGAGCCGACCCCGTACCAGATGGACACCGCGACCACCGGGGCCTTCCGGTCGGTGTGCACGAGGACCCGGAGGCCGTTCGGGAGGGTGAAGCGCTCGTAGGGAATGCTGACGAGGCGCGCGAGCTCCGCCGCCGTGGCCGGCCGGTCCGCCGTCGACGCGGCCGGGGCGGCCTGGGCCGCAGGGGCCGCGAAGGCCTGGGGGGGCGAGACGGCGACGATGAGGGCGAGGCTCGCGCCCGAAAGAAGCCTTCCGGCAAGGGTCATGGAAACTCCGGGATTTGATGCGGCGCCAGGGCGCGCGGTCACTTTCCCGACGACTTAAGGCCATACTGCGGCTAGGCAAGGCCCTTCGCGGGCGGCGGGGGCGGCCGGAACCGGACAACAGTACTGGACCTTGCGGGAAGTCCGTCCAATATCGGTCGCAGAAACCTGGAACCTCGGGGGGAGAAGCAAGATGGCCGACGGAGCGGCGCCGCGAGCGGCGGTGAAGGGGACAAGCGTGGACGTAGCCGTGGTCGGCGCCGGCTTCGGCGGCCTCTACATGGTCCACAAGGCCCGGGAGGCCGGGCTGACGGTCCAGGGCTTCGAGGCCGGCGGCGGCGTCGGCGGCACCTGGTACTGGAACCGCTATCCCGGCGCCCGGTGCGACATTCCCAGCCTCTTCTACTCCTTCACCTGGTCCGAGGAACTGGCGCGGGAATGGCGCTGGAGCGAGAAGTACGCGCCCCAGCCCGAGATCCTGAAGTACGCCGAGCACATCGCGGACCGGTTCGACCTCAAGCGGGACTTCCTGTTCGACACCCGGGTCGAGAGCGCGGTCTTCGACGAGGCGACGGGCCGCTGGACCGTCCGCACCAACCGCGGCGACGAGGTGTCCGCCCGCTGGGTGGTGATGGCGACGGGCTGCCTTTCCGTGCCCAAGTCGCCTGACATCCCGGGCGCGGACCGTTTCCGGGGCGAGACCCACCTCACGGGCCTCTGGCCGCACGAGGGCGTGGACTTCACCGGCAAGCGGGTGGCGGTGATCGGCACGGGCTCCTCGGCCATCCAGTCCATCCCGCTGATCGCCCGGCAGGCCGCCCAGGTGACGGTCTACCAGCGGACGCCGAACTTCTCCCTGCCGGCCCTGAACAGCCCCCTCGCGGACGCCGAGGTCGAGGGCTTCCTCCAGGGCTTCACCGCCTATCGCGACATGCTGCGCAGCGGCCAGTCGATCTTCCCCGCGCCGCCGCCGGACCTCCGGGTGCAGGGCGAGGAACTGGAAACCCTGAAGGCTGGCCTGTGGAACGGCATGGGACTGATGTCCCTCTTCGCCATTCCCAACCTCATGCGCATGCCGGACCTCAACGAGGAGGTCTGCGAGCACGTCCGCGACCGCGTCCGGCAGATGGTGCGGGATCCCGAGGTGGCCGAGCGGCTCGTGCCCCGGGGCTACGCAATCGGCGCCAAGCGGCCATGCGTCGACACCGACTATTATGACACCTTCAACCGCGACAATGTCCGGCTCGTCGACCTGCGCGAGACCCCGATCGAGACCATCACCGAGACGGGGATCCGGACGGCGGCGGGGGAGTCCGGGTTCGATGTCATCGTCTTCGCCACCGGCTTCGACGCCATGACCGGGGCCCTCCTGAAGATGGACATCCGCGGCCGGGGCGGACGCACCCTGGGCGAGGCCTGGGCCGAGGGGCCGAAGACCTATCTTGGGCTGATGGTGGCGGGCTTCCCCAACCTCTTCACCGTGACCGGCCCGGGCAGCCCCTCGGTGCTCTCGAACATGATCTCGTCCATCGAGCAGCACATCGACTGGATCAGCGGCGCCATCGGCTGGGCGGACGGACGCCAGGTGCGGACCCTGGAGGCGGATGCGGCCGCCCAGGAAGCCTGGGTCGCCCACGTCAACGAGGCGGCCGAGGGCAGCCTCTACCTGGACGCCGCCTCCTGGTACATGGGCGCAAACGTGCCCGGGAAGCCGCGGGTCTTCATGCCCTACATCGGCGAGGGCTACAAAATCCGGATCGATGAGGTCGCGGCGCGGGACTACGAAGGGTTCCGCACCGAATAGGGCGTTCGCCTGCAAGGCGAGGGAGGAAGAATGAAGCATCTGTTCGCGACCGCCCTTGCGGCGGCCAGCCTGTGCGCCGGCCTGGCCCAGGCCCAGGTGGCCCTGAAGTCGGATACGCCGCACCTGCTGTTCTGGAGCCCGGAGCAGCAGGCCCGCTGGTACCCCGCCATGGAGACGGTCTACGAGGTCCGTCCGATCGCCGCCGGCCCGCGCGTCCATGCGCTGCCGCTGGCCGAGACCCGGATCGATCCGGTCTTCACCTACGCCGGCAGGACCTGGACGGTGGACCAGTACATGGAGGCCTACCGGGTCTCCGGGCTTCTGGTGATCCGGGACGGAAAGATCCTCCTCGAGAAGTACGGGCTCGGCCGCGGGCCGAAGGACCGGTGGACCTCCTTCTCGGTCGCCAAGTCGGTCACCGCCACCCTGGTGGGCGCCGCCATACAGGACGGCCACATCAAGAGCCTGAAGACCCCGGTCACCGACATCCTTCCGGAGCTCAAGGGCTCGGCATACGACGGGGTCTCCCTGCGCCAGCTCCTCATGATGAGCTCCGGCGTGCGGTGGAACGAGGACTACGCCGACCCCAATTCCGACGTCGCCAAGGGGCCCCAGGAGGGCCTCAAGCTGGCGGAGGGCAAGCCGGGCCTGAACCCTGTGCTGGCCTACATGCGCACCCTCCCGCGCGCCCACCCGCCGGGGAAGGTCTTCAACTACAACACGGGCGAGACGGACCTCGTCGGCATCCTCCTGGCCCGGGCGGTCGGCAAGGGCCTTGGGGAGTACGCCTCGGAGAAGATCTGGAAGCCCTATGGCATGGAGGCCGAGGGGGTCTGGGTCACCGATCCCGGCGGCCTCGAGCGCGGCGGCTGCTGCATTTCCATGACCCTCAGGGACTATGGCCGCGTCGGCCAGTTCGTCCTCGACGGCGGCGTGGTCGATGGCCGGCCCGTCCTGCCGCCCGGCTGGGCCGTCGAGGCCACGAGCAAGCAGATCGAGAACGGGCAGGCCGGCTATGGCTACTTCTGGTGGATGCAGACAAATGGCGCCTACCAGGCCTCCGGGATCTTCGGGCAGTCGATCACGACCTTCCGCCAGGACCGGGTGATCGTCGTCGTGAACTCCGCCTGGCCGAAGTCCGGCGGGATCGACCTTCGGGACGGTCGCATCGCCCTGGTCAACGCCCTGCACGAAGCG
>JAPOKE010000035.1 GCA_029977805.1 Phenylobacterium parvum
CGGCCTGACTAGAACCGCATCTCCGCTGACAGGTGCAGGCCGAGGCCGTCATTGGTCAGGAGGCCGCCATCGGGTCGCAGGTAACCTGTCTTGCGCCAGGCGGTCTCGCCGCCCAGGCGCCAGCGTGGGGCCGGGGTCCAGAACAGGTTCGCGAAGGCCGTCTCGTTCCGCGCAAGGGAGCCCGGGGTCAGCTCTGACCTCTGGGCCGTGTCGCGTCCGTAGCCGAGGTTCAGTCGTAGGTCAGAGGTCGCCTGGGCGGTGGCCTGGATCCATCCCCCTTCACCGGATATCTCTCCCCGGGTCACCCCGTTGACCGTGTTTCCAAGGGCGCCGCTGTATTCGCCCAGGGCCTGTCCAGAATAGTACTCGCCCTGCAGTCCCGCGGCCGGGCCCAGGCGGACGGAGCCTCCGACGGCGAAGCCGCTGAGGGTCTTGGTCTCCACCTCGAAGGGCGGCGCCAGGTTGTAGTACTTGCGGAAGGTCCCGTAGACGCCCGAGACCTCGGCTTCCAGCAGGGGCCGCGCCAGTTTCTCCCCTTCGGGGCCGAGGGCCAGCTTCAGGCCCGCCTCGAGGTAGGGCGCGCCATTGTCCTCGGTCCGGTCGGCGAAGGTGTCCGAGACATAGGTCGAGACGGGATAGGTCAGGGCCAGGGCCAGGGTGAGCCTGCCCGTCCCGCCGACCGGCCCGGCGTGCTCGACCCGGAACTGGGTGCGGGGGCTGTTGGCGGCGTTGCCCGAGAAGTTGAGGACAGAGGTGGTGTCGACCATGTCCGGCTCGCGGTCTGCGAACAGTTCCTGCCGGCGCCCGAAGGACAGGGTCCAGCCGTCCCTCGCCATCCAGACGAAGGCCGCCGCGGGATTGACCCCGTAGCTGGCGTTCAGGGCGCCGCCGTCGAAGAAGCTCAGCGCCACCCGGGCCCCGGTCCGGAAGCCGAGGACCTCGGGCCCGTCAGCGGCCAGGGCGATGCTGCTGTACTGCGCCGTGCCGTCGAACACCGCTTCCCGGCCCGTGGCGTCCGGCGGGGCGAGGTAGAAGCCCGAGGCGGCCCCGCCCACGGGGCGGGCGCTGCTGGCCCTGAAGTCGGTGCGGATCACTCCGCTGAGGCGCACGGCGGGTCCGGACGGTTCCGCGGGTTCCGGCTCCGCTTCGGCGACCTGGATCTGCTCCACGGCGCCCGCCCCGGCCGGCCCGGGGCCCTCGCGTTCGGCGAGCAGGGCCCTGAGCTCGGCCTTCTGGGCCTCGAGGTCCGCCTGGGCGCGGGCGAGGAGCCGTTCCTGGGCCTCGATGCGCGCGGCGAGGTCCGCTAGGCGGGGATCCGGCGCCGCACTGGCGGCCAGGGCAGGCCCGGCGGCGAGCCCCGCGAGGACTGCGGCGGCGGCTCCGAGACTCCGGCCCAGGTCCCGATCCCTCATGGCGCATCCTCCCTCCGGTCGCTGACCTCAGGCTGGGGCGACTCGCAGGCTCGGAAAACAAGTAATTGCTTTTCTAGTGGGCCCTAGCCGAGGGCGCCCGCCGCCAGGCCGACGACCGCCCCGGCGGTCAGCATCAGGCGCAGGCGGGGATACCAGGCGGGAAGCCCCTCCGCGCGCAGGTCCCAGAGGAGGTGCAGGACCAGGGCGGCGGCGAGGCCTGCGAGGGCGAGGCCGGACCGGCCGGCCGGCAGAAGGACGAGGCCCCAGGCGGCGACGCTGGGCGCCATGGCCAGGGCGATGGTCCGCGGGTCCGGCCGGGTCTCCGCCACCGCCCGGCCCCAGCGCGCGCCCCCGAGGAAGGACAGGATCACGGCGGCGTAGAGGGCGAGGGCCCGGTCGCTCCAGGCGGCCAGCGGCGGGCTGGCGAGGGCCAGGGCGGGCAGGCCCAGGAAGGGGATGAGGCCGGCCAGTCCCCAGGCCAGGACGGGGCGGGGGATGGCTGCGCGCCCGCCCGAGGGATCGACCGAGGTCATTTCACCGCCTCCCGACTGGGTCCGAGGACCCGGTCTTGTCCCGGGACAGCCCGGGTTGCAAGCCCGTGCTGGGCCTCCTCAGGTCCAGAGCCGGTTGCGGACCCCGTTTCCCTGCGGCGGGGCGACCTCGACCGGCGGGGCGGCCAGGACCCCGGCCTCCGGCCCGAGGCGTTCCAGCACCTCCGCCCTGCCGGCCGGGGCGAGGGCGGTGAAGGCGGCCTGCAGGTCCGCCAGGCACTGCACCCGGTAGGGCGAGACGGGCAGGCTCCAGTCCGCCTCCCCGCGGCGGAAGCGGGCCCGCCGGAGGCCCGCCGCTGCGGCGGAGGCGTTCGCGGATAGCTCCGCCAGGTGGTCCCGGGCGGCCAGTCGCAGGAGGGGATCAAGGTCGGCGGGCGCCTTGTCCGGGAGGGGCGCCGCCGCAATCGACTCCGGGCGGGCGTTCCAGAGGCGGGCGGTCCAGGCCAGGACGGCCGGCGCGCGCTCGCGCAGGATCTCCGCCGGCGTCGGGTCGCTGGAGAAGTGACGGAACATGGGTCCGAACAGGCCGAAGTCCGCCGCGACGGGCCGCTCGCCGAACAGGAAGGGCCGGCGGGCGAGGACCGGCTCCAGGACCTCCAGCACCTCGGGATAGAGGCGCGCCACCAAGGGCGCCGTCGCCCGGGTGATCCCGTCCCCGCGCAGGTAGACCGCCCGCTGGCGGCGGCGCATGACCTCGGCCTTCAGGGCGAGGGGCAGGGGCAGGTCGCGCATCAGGGTGGCGGCGATCCGCCGGCTCATCAGCCCGGCGTCGTCCGGGAAGGCCCAGCGGTAGTAGAGGGCCGGGCGCCAGAGCCATTCGTCGAAGGCATCCTCCAGGAAGAGGCTGTAGAAGGCCGCCAGGGGCGCCTCGGGCTGCAGGGCCGGCCCCGGGGCCTCGACCTCGAGCCGCCGGAGGATGGCCGTGGTGTCCGTCATCCACGCGCCGCCGGGCGCGCGCAGGGCCGGCATCTGCGCCACGCCGGTCGACCGGGCGCAGGCCCGGAACCCGGCCATGTCCATCTCCACGAAGCGGAAGGGCAGGCCCCGCGCGCGCAGCCAGGCCTCGAGCTTGCCGGTGAAGTAGGAGAGCTTCAGGCCATGGAGCTCCCAGGCCGCCTCGGTCACGCGGCCTCCCGCCGGCGACGGCGGCGCAGTCCCCGCCAGGCCAGGAAGCCGCCCCCGCCCAGCAGCAGGGCGATCACTGCGGCGCCCGCCGCCAGGACCGGGACCTGCCTGGCCAGGGCGTTGGCGGTCAGCTGCTTCTGGGTGGTGTATCCGGGGGGCAGGGGCGCTACGCCCACCCGCGCCTCGTAGGCGGCGTAGTCGGCCAGCATGGCCTTCAGCCGCCCGGGCTCGGCGGCGGACAGGTCCCGCGTCTCGCCCGGATCGCGGGCCACGTCGTAGAGCCGCCACCGGCCGTCTCCCAGGGGCGGCATGTCGCGGACGATCTTGTAGTCGCCGCGGTAGAGGGCGGCGTTGCCGGAAACCTCCACGCCAAGGGGGTCGTCCGGTCCCCGGACCGGGCCGGCCGCGCCCTGCAGGACGGGCCTGAGGCTTGTCCCGTCCATGGCCGGGGCCTCGGGCGTCGGCCGGGCGCCGGCGAAGTCCGCCAGGGTCGGGGTGACGTCGGTCACGAAGGTCAGGCCGTCGATCCGCCGGCCCGGCGCCACGCCCGGTCCCGAGATGATCAGCGGCGCCCGGATCCCGCCTTCAGAGACATAGAACTTGTACCGTCGGCCCGGCGCGGCCAGGGCCTCGGCCCATTCGCGGCCGATGTAGTTGAGGCTGCCCGGACCGCCCAGGCCTTCCAGCCGCCAGTTGTAGCCGTGGGTCAGCATCCACAGGCCCATGCCCCTCTGGTGCACGGGGTCGCTGGGTTCGGGGCCGTTGTCGGAGGTCACCACGAAGAGGGTGTTCTGCAACTCCCCGCGGGCCTCCAGGCGGGCCATCAGGCGACCGACGGCGGCGTCCGCCGCCTCGATCATGCCGGCGTAGACCTCCATGGACCGGGCCGCCATCCGCCGCTCGGCGGGGGAGAGGGCGTCCCAGTCCCGGGCGTCGGGGGAGAAGCCGTCCGTCCCGGCGCCGGCGGGCAGCAGGCCCAGCTGGCGCGCCCGCTCAGTCCGGGCCGCCCGGAGGGTCTCCCAGCCGCCGTCGAACCGGCCGCGATAGCCGTCGGAGTACCGGGCGGGGGCCTGGACTGGGATGTGGACGGCCTGGAGGGCGAGGTAGGCGAAGAAGGGCTCGCTTCCCGCCGGCGTCTCGTCGATGTAGCGGGTCAGCTGGTCGACCAGCAGGTCGGAGGAATAAAAGGACCCGGGCATCTTCGCGGGCCGTCCGTCCTCGTACCAGGGCGCCTCGGTGTAGTAGGGCATGTAGGGCCGGGGAGCCCAGTTGTCGGCGCCCGAGGCGTCGAGGGCCAGGGACCGGTCAAAGCCCTGGCCGTCGGGCAGGTCGCCGGGGCCGTGCCCAAGGTGCCACTTGCCCGCCATCAGGGTCCGGTAGCCTTCGGCGCGCAGCCGCTCGGCGATGGTCAGGACCTCGGGCTCGATCCGCAACCGGTAGCCCGGCCTGTTCCTCATCTCCGGCGGCAGGATTTCCTCGATCGTCGCCGCCCCCGCCCGGTGGTTGTCCAGGCCGGTCAGCAGCATGGCGCGCGACGGGGTGCAGAGGGGCGAGGTCCGGTAGCCGGTGAACATGGCGCCCTGCCGCGCCAGCCGGTCGATGTTCGGGGTCCGGGCCTCGCCGCCATAGGCCCCGAGGTCCATCAGGGCGACGTCATCGAACAGGATGACCACGATGTTGGGCCGGGCGGGGCGCGGCGGCGCTTCGCCAGACCGGGCCAGGGCGGGCCCTGCCGATCCCGCCAGCGCCAGGGCGGCTGCGGCGACGCCGGCGGCCAGCCGCCGCTTCCGAGGAGTCTTCCCGACCGGCATGTCGCGCCTCCGCCCGCCATCTATTGGCACAATGAGTGTCATATGCTCTCCCGTCGGGCAAGGCGCTGGCCAGGGCGCCCTGGCGGAAAACTGCTTGACCGAGCGTAACTGCGGGTTTCATCCTCGGATCCTCGACGGGAACGCGGCCGGATCCACAGGCCCGTCCGCGGGGGGAGGACATCAGGATGAACTACAGGGCGATCATGCTCGCCGGGGTTGCTGCGTCCGTTCTGTTATCGGGCGGCCAGGCCTTCGCCGAGGACAACACCAACATCATCGAGGAACTGGTCATCACCGCCGAGAAGCGGGAACAGAACCTCCAGGATGTGCCGGTTGCGATTTCGGCCTTCACGGCCAAGCAACGCGACATCGTCGGCATCAACAGCATCCAGGACCTGACCAACTTCACGCCGGGCTTCGTCTACCAGTCGGCCAATGACCGGGCGAGCATGCGCGGTGTCGGACGCCTGACCAACGTTCACGCGGTCGATGGCGCCGTCTCCATCTACGTCGACGGGCTCTTCACGACTTCGACCGTCCTTGCGGGCGGGCCGCCCCTGATGACGGACCGGGTCGAGATCCTTCGGGGTCCCCAGGGCACTCTCTACGGACGGAACGCGATCGGCGGCGCCGTGAACGTCATTTCGGCGCGCCCCACAGACAAGCCCTACGCCGAGGTCCGGGCGGTCTTCGAGAACTTCGGCTACACCGATTTCCAGCTCGCCGCCTCCGGTCCTCTCGCCGAGGGCTTGAGCTTCCGGCTCGCCGGCTACCAGAAGAACCAGCGCGAGGGTTACTACCAGAACGTCAACCCGGGCATGCCCTCCGAGGGAAGCCAAAGGGACGAGTACGAAATCCAGCTCCAGCTGAAGGCGGAACTTGGCGAGCGGGCCGAGTTCTGGATGAACCTGCGGACCCTCGGATGGGACAACCGCGGCGGTCCGGGCGCGCGCGCGAGCTATCTCAACGCGCCGTATGAGACCGGCCTTATCGACCCCGGCAAGGGCGCCATTTTCAATCCGGCCTACGGCTACACGTCAGGGATCGTTCCCGGCAGCCTGGTCCAGGCCGGCGGCGGTACCACCACCTTCAATCCCGCCTACGGGGTCAACGGACAGAACGGTGATCCGCGCAAGTTCAACACCAACTTCGCGCAAAGCGTGCGCCTCACGGACGTCACGTCCGTGACCGTGAACTTCGCCTATCACTTCGATGACTTCGACGTGAAGTACGTGGGCGGGCGGCAGAGCTACAAGTATGACCTGCGCACTGACTACGACACGACCAACATCCTCTCCTACCAGATCCCCCTGCAGGCGAATTCGGTTTGCGGGAACGTCGCGGCCAAGTTCGCGGCGGGCCAGTCGACGGTGAACTGCAGCCCCCTGACGGTGAACGCTGACGAGCGGGTCCACTACTACGAGTATCCCACCTGGTTCAGCCATGAGATCGACATCGCCTCCACGGGCGATGGGCCGCTCCAGTGGATCGTCGGGGCCTATTACTACAACGAAGCCTATTCCGGGACGAACGGCGCCAATATCACCCTCGCCGGTGCGTCGTCGCTCCAGACCCCGATCCTCGGGGCCGCGGCCAACCCGAACGGCAACTGGCTTATCTCGGAGTACTTCCTGAACACCGAGAGCAAGGCCCTGTTCGGCCAGATCGACTGGAAGATGACCGACACCCTGAAGGTCACGGCCGGGCTCCGCTACACTGAGGACCACAAGTACGGCTACGAGCAGCGGCGCATCCTCTGCAACTCGAACGCCTGCTACAGCGCCCTCTATCCGTCCCTGGGCCTCAGCAGCCTCGGGCCGGGCACGGCCGCAAACTGGGGCAGCCTGCTGGGAAACCTGAACGCCCTGCCCGCCGTGGGCCAGGCCCTCGGCCTGGGGAACGCCCTCGCGCCCCTCGGCGGACGCGGCAATGGCGGCATGGACATCTCCGCCAAGCCTACGACCACCTCCGCCGGCGCCAAGGGCGTGCCTACGACCCCGACCTGCACCACCAGCTCGACGGGCGTGACAAGCTGCATCCAGTACACGATCGATCCCGCGACCGGCGTGGTTCAGCGCAAGCTGGATGACACCTCCGACGCGGTCACCGGCACCCTGGGTCTCCAGTGGGAGCCGAATGACGACTACATGGCCTATGCCCGCTACAGCCGCGGCTACAAGGCCTTTGGCTTCAACGCCGGCGGCATGCTGGCGGAGCCCGAGGCGCGGCCGGAGTTCGTCAACGCCTACGAGGTCGGCCTGAAGGCCAACATCCTGGCCAACCTGCAGGTCAACACGGCCCTGTACTACCTCGACTACCGGGACCTCCAGGCTCCGGTGTCCGTGCGGGTCGGCCCGACCACGGTCAGCCAGTTCACCAACATCGCCAAGTCGGTGTCGCAGGGTGTCGAACTGGGCGTGATCTGGCAGCCCATCCGGCCGCTACGCCTGACGATGGACTACGCCCTCAACGATACCGAGATCAAGGAATCCATCCTGCTGGTGGACGTGGTCGACACGGTGAACACAGGCGCCGTCAGCGTGGTGGGCAACCGCCTGCCGCAGGCCCCGAAGAACAAGTTCTCCCTGAACGCCACCTACACCTTCGAGACCGACGCCGGCGACCTCAGCCTGGGGGCGAGCTACCTCTACCGCGACGAAGCCTACGCCAACGTCTTCACCAAGGAGTGGAACGAGGCGCCGTCCTGGGACCAGGTCGATCTCCGCGCCCACTGGGCCTCGGCCAGCAACCGCTACACGGTCATCGCCTATGTGAAGAATGTCGGCGACACGGCCGGCTACGACGCCGCCGTGGCGGGCGCCCAGCGCTCGGCCCCGGCGACCGGCGCCCAGATCCTTGAGCTGACGCCGCCGCGCACCTACGGCGTCGAGCTGCAGTACAGGTTCTGACGGAGGAAGGGGCGGCGGGGCCGGCCGCGCCGGCTCCGCCCCCCGGCCTCAGCGGTAGCGGAAGACCGGGTCCTCGAGGTCCAGGTTGGGCAGGAGGTCCTTCTCGCTCCAGTAGTCCTGGGTATGCCGCCATTCCGGCTTGTCCCCGGCCTTGGGCATGAGGTGGACGCCGCGCATCAGGTAGCCCGGGTTGAACTCGGTCTCGTCGATCCAGGGGCCGAGCTTCATGCCGGCGTCCTCCGGCCGAAGGGCGGGCTCGACCCGCCGCAGGCCCTTTTCGTCCATGTGCTTCAGAAGCCGGGTGACGAAGTCGCCCATAAGGTCGGCGCGCAGGGTCCAGCTGGCCCGGAAATAGCCGAAGACCCAGGCCAGGTTCGGCAGGCCGGTGAACATCATCCCGCGGTAGGTGACGGACTGGGACAGGTCCACGGGCCGTCCGTCCACCGAGAAGGCGATGTCGCCCAGGACGTTCAGGTTGAAGCCCGTGGCGGTGATGATGATGTCCGCCTCCAGCACCTTGCCGGACTTCAGGCGGATGCCCTCCGGAACGAAGCGGTCGATCTCGTCAGTCACGACCCCGGCCTTGCCCGCCTTCACCGCCTGGAAGAAGTCGCCGTTCGGGACGAAGGCGATCCGCTGGCGCCAGGGGTCGTAGCGAGGGGTGAAGTGCTCGGCGACGTAATCGTCCCCGAGCAGGCCCCGCAGCACGCCCAGCAGTTCCTCGCGCACCGCCTCCGGCTGTTCCAGGGCCCGCTTGGTCATCTGGGCGCCCGTCTTCAGCATGGCCCGGCGGACGATCTCGTGGGTCCAGTCGGGGTCGATCTCCAGCTCGCGCAGGGTCTCGGCCAGCTCGTTCCGGTTCCGGCCGGGCGTGAAGTAGGTGGGCGACCTCTGCAGCATGGTGACATGGCCGGCGGTCTCCGCCAGGGCCGGGATCAGGGTTGCGGCCGTCGCGCCCGAGCCGATGACCACGATGCGCTTGCCGGCATAGTCGAGGTCCTCCGGCCAGGTCTGCGGATGGACCAGACGCCCGGCGAAGTCGTCCATGCCCGGCCATTCCGGGGTGTAGCCCTCGCTGTGCCGGTAGTAGCCCTGGCACATCCAGAGGAAGCCGGCCGTGTTGCGGAAGCGCTCTCCGGTGTCGACGTCCTCCATCTCCACCACCCAGCGGCAGTCGGCCTCGGACCAGTCGGCGGTCAGCACCCGGGTGCGGTAGCGGATGTGGCGGGCGATGTCGTTCTCGTCGATCACCTCGCCCATGTAGGCCAGGATTTCCTGGGCCGTGGCGATCGGCGGCCCGCGCCAGGCCTTGAAGCGGTAGCCAAAGGTGTGGAGGTCGCTGTCCGAGCGCACGCCCGGATACCTGTGGGTCCGCCAGGTGCCGCCGAAGTCGGCCTGCGTCTCCACGATCCGGTAGGTCTTCCCCGGCGCCTGGGTCTGCAGGTGATAGGCCGCCCCGACGCCGGAGATCCCGGCGCCGACGACCAGCACGTCGAAGTGGGCGGCTTCGCCCCCCGGTCCGGAGGCCTCCCTGGCGCGCTCTGACAGGTTCCCGTCCGACATGGCCTCTTCTCCCCTTTTGCCCGCCGGTCGTTTTCCGCCGGCTGTCCGCCCCAGGATAGGCCGGGGAGTGGAACTGGCCAAGCCGGGCGTTGCAGGGTCAGAGAGGCGCCCCATGATCCGATCCTCGATTTCCGCCGTCCTGGCCTCCTTCGCCCTGCTGCTCGTCGCCTGCGGCGGCGGGGGAGGCGGAGGGGGAAGCTCCCCGACCCCGGCCGCCAACAGGCCGCCGGTCGTCGCCAGGCCCAGCGGCGCCCGCGCCGCCACGGTGGGGACTCCCTTCAGCTTCGAGGCGACGCAGGGCGGAACGACCTTCTCGGATCCCGATGGCGACCCGCTGACCTATGCGGTCACCCTCTCCGTCACCACGGCGGGCCTGTCCGTCACCGGGACCACCATCAGCGGGACCCCGCACACGGCGGGGACGGTGGGGGTCACGGTCACCGCCAGCGATGGTCGGGGGGGCGTCGTGGCGGACGCCTTCAACATCGTGGTCTCGCCGGTGTCCCAGGCCGCCCTGGGCCGGCCGTCCCTGCCCCTGACGCCCTTCGCCTATGCCGACGCCGACATCGCCCTGCCGGCGCACTACACCCGGACCGGGCCGGGAACGCCGGGCGGGGCCGACAACACGCCCGCCAACAATCCCGTCACCAACGCCGGGGCCACCCTCGGGCGGGTCCTGTTCTACGACCGCCGGCTATCGTTGAACGACACCATCTCCTGCGCCAGCTGCCACCAGCAGGCGAAGGGCTTCTCGGACCCCGCCCGGTTCAGCGTCGGCTTCCGCGGCGGGACGACGGCCCGCCACGCCATGGGGCTGACCAACGGCCGCTACTACAACCGCGGGCGGTTCTTCTGGGACGAGCGGGCGGCCACGCTGGAGGACCAGGTCGTCACGCCCATCCAGGACACGACCGAGATGGGCATGACCCTGGCCGACCTGGAGACCAAGCTGGCGGCGACGGACTTCTATCCGGCCCTGTTCCGGGACGCCTTCGGCACCACCCAGGTGACCCGCCAGCGCATCGCCCTGGCCCTGGCCCAGTTCGTGCGGTCCATGTCCTCCTACCGGTCGAGGTACGACCAGGCCTTTACGGGCAGGGTTCCCAACTTCGCCGCCGTCCTGACCGCCCAGGAAGAGAGGGGCCGCCAGATCTACATCGGGGCCGGACGCTGCGACGGCTGCCACGGCACGGACGCCCACATCAGTCCCAATGTCTTCAACAATGGCCTGGACGCCACCTTGACCGACGTCGGCGCCGGCGGCGGCCGGTTCAAGTCGCCGTCCCTGCGCAACATCGCCCTCCGGGGCCCCTACATGCACGACGGGCGCTTCGCGACCCTGCGGGACGTGGTCGAGCACTATGACCATGGGGTTCAGGACAACCCGAACCTCGCCCCCCAGCTGAGGGACAACGCCGGGGCCCCGAGGCGGCTCAACCTGTCCGAGACGGACAAGCTCGCGCTCATCGCCTTCCTCGGGACCCTTACGGACACCGCCCTGGCCCAGGACCCGAAGTTCTCGAACCCCTTCTGAGTCCTCCCGATCCCTCCGGGGCCGCCTCAGTAGGCGACCCGCTCGACCTTCACGCCCTGCTTCTCCAGGAGGTCGCGGACATTGTCGGCGCCGGCCAGGTGCCCTGCGCCCACCGCCACGAAGACCACCCCCGGCCGGTCCAGGCGCGAGCGGATGTCGGCGGCCCATCGGACGTTGCGGTCCGTCAGCAGGATCCGGGCGGTTTCCGGGGTGTCCTTCATCTCTGCATTCATCAGGCGCCCGGTCTCGTCGGCCTCGCCGCGCGTCCAGTGGTCGACCAGCTTGGCCATGATCGCCAGGCCCTCCTCGCGGTTGTGCGCGAGGTCCCGGATGCCGGCCAGCTGCTCGGCCTCCGGGGTGGAGTCCAGCATGGTGAACTGCTGCTCGGGGGTCTCGAAGGCGGTGATGGCCTTGCCGCCCTTCCGCGCGGCCTGGGTGAGGATCTCCTCGGCGCCGGTCTTGGGGTCAAGTCCGGCCTTCATGTACATGACCGAAGCCGCCTGGACGGCGATGAACCAGGGCTCGAGGGGCTCCAGCTGGGCGGCGGGCAGGCCGATGTCCTGGAGGGCGCGGACATAGGCGGCATGGTCTTCGGGCGAGAGCCTCTGGGCCATGGTGCGCCCGTTGGGGTCGACGGCCAGCTTCATGATCAGCGGGCCGAGGCTGGCCGGGTCGTCGACGGGCAGGAGCTCCATCCTCAGCTCGTCGGACGCATTGAAGGCGTCGGCCACGGCCTCGTCGAACCAGGACAGGTCCTTGGGCAGGAAGTGGACCGTGCCGAACAGGTAGATGGTGGTGTCGGCGTCGCGCACCACCCAGAGGGCGGGGTCGGCGTCGCGGGGGGCGGCGAGGGCCGGCGCGGAGGCCAGGCCCAGGGCGGCGGCGAGGGCGGCCGCGGAGGCGGCGAAGCGGCGGAACATCAGGGGTCTCCTGGAGGAACGGGAAGGATCAGCCCAGCCGCCGGCGCACCTTCAGCGCGCCATAGGCAAGGAGGGTGACGAAAATGGACGCGACCATCACGCCGAGGACGTCGGGAGCGGGCGCAAGTCCGCGGCTTGCCGCGGCTATCCATCCGGCGCCGATGACGATGTGGGCGTTGAAGCCGGCGAAGCCCGCCCAGAGGTTGTCCATGACCTCGACCTCGTCGACGCCGCGCATGAACCAGACGTTCACCGCGACCACGCCGGCGGCCAGCGCCGCGAGGATCAGCCAGAAGACGGGCGGGGAAAGGTGCAGGGCGCTGGAACCCTCGGCCAGGCCGAAGACGGCGCCGATGATGAAGCCGAAGCCGAGCACTCCGATCCAGATGTTGCGGATCCGGCGGTTGCGCTGGCGCAGGCGGGCCTCGCCGGAGAGGGCGGCGGAGTTCTGTTCAGGGGAGGTCATCTTGTCGTCCTTTGGATGGGGTCAGGCCCCGTCGCCATCGAAGACCTGCTCGATGGAGAGGTCGAAGGCGCGGGCGATGCGGAAGGCGAGGCTGAGGGAGGGGTCGTGCTTGCCGGTCTCGATGGCGTTGACCGCCTGGCGCGAGACGTCGATGCGTCCCGCCAGTTCGGCCTGGCTCCAGCCCCGCTCGGCCCTCAAAAGTCTGAGTCGATTGTTCATGGCGTCCCGTGGTGTCAAGTTACCCTGACAATATGTCAGCCTGACCTGACCATGTCAAGTCAACCTGACATCGCGCCTCCAGGGCTTGTAGCGACTGCTACATAAACCTAGTCTGTAGCGGTCGCTACAGGAGCCGCGCCATGATCTCCGACCTCTATCCCGTCCTGCCCGTCGTCGCCCTCGGCCTCTACCTCGCCGCCATAGCCGCGCCGGTCTTCCTGCCCCGCCTGGCCGACCGGCCCGGCCGCCTCTGGCCCCTGCCGCTCGTCGCCTCGGTCCTGTTCTTCCTGTGGTCCCTGCACGCCCTCGCGGAGGGCGGCCTCGGGGGCGTCTGGGCCGAGCACGTCCGGAACGCCTGGGGCAACCAGGTCTGGTTCGACCTGCTGATGGCGGTCGGGCTGGCCTGGGTGCTGCTCCTGCCCCGCATCAAGCGCGCGGGCATGCGGCCGCTTCCCTGGCTCCTCGCGGTGGCGGCCACGGGGTGCATCGGCCTCTACCTGATGCTGGCCCGCTGCCTCTACCTGGAACAGCGACGCTCCGGCGCCGCCTGACCCCGCCTCAGCGTCGGTCGGCCAGCCAGCTGCGGATGGTGCGGGTCACCAGGGCCTCGGCGTCGTGCTGCACGAAGTGGTCGGCGTCGGGGATCATGAGCAGGGTGGTGTCCCGGGCCACATGGTCCCAGGTCCCGGCGTGGCCGGCGGCGGCCAGGGCCTTGTCCCTCATGCCGTGGATGACCAGGACGGGCGCCTGGACCGGGGGCAGGGCGGTGGCGGACACCGGGGCCGCCGCGCCGGCGCCCGAGGGATAGTTGGCCCGGTAGTAGTTCAGCATGCCGGCCAGGCTGGACCGCCTGAAGGCCTCGACATAGCCGGCGCGCTCGGCCGGGTCCTTGACCCAGCCGGCCAGGCCCTCGGCGGTGAGGTTCTTCTCGAAGCCCGGGGTCTGGAAGTCGCGGGCGTACTGGCTGTTCTTCTGCTGGTCGGCGTTTCCGGCCATCTCGCGGCCGAAGCCGGCGGGGTGGGGCACGCTCAGGATGACCAGCCGGTTGACCAGGTCGGGGCGGTTGATCGCCACCTGCCAGGCGATGGCGGCGCCCCAGTCGTGGCCCACGACCACGGCGTCCTTCGCGCCTTCCGCGGCGATCACCGCGGCGACGTCGCCGACCAGGTTGGGCATGGCGTAGGCCTCCACCCCCTCCGGCTTGTCCGACAGGTTGTAGCCCCGTCCGTCGAGGGCCGCCGTGCGGTAGCCCGCCGCCTGGAGCACGCCCATCAGCGGCTTCCAGGTCGCCCAGTAGTCGGGAAAGCCGTGGATCATGACCACCAGGGGCCCCTTGCCCTCGACCACGTAATGGATCTTCACCCCGCCATTCACGGCGTAGCGGTCCTGCGGGGCGGCCGCGGCGCGTCCGGCGCCCAGGGCGAGGGCGGCGAGGCCGGCCAGGGCGGCGACGGCGGCGAGGCGGGGCTTGCGGGACATGGGACGGCTCCGGCGGCTGTTCGACGTACACCGTAAACACGCGCCGGAGGGCGGGCAAGGCTCGGCGGCGCCCTGCTGGACAGGGGCGCGCCAGACCCTAACATGCGGCCGACAGAACCCGGCCGCCGCACCGCCGGGATCCTCCGGGGGAAACATGACCAGCCTTGCCGTCCGCCTCGCCGCCGCCGCCCTCCTCGCCGCCGGGGCGACCGGGCCCGCCGCCGCCGCCGTCCTCTCCGTAGGTCCCGGGCCGGACGCCCAGGAGCGCCTGCAGACCGCCCTCCTGGATGCGAAGCCCGGCGATACCGTGCAGATCGCCGCGGGCCGCTACGACCTCACCGACGGCCTGTCCCTCGACGTGGACGGCGTCACCCTGGCCGGCGCCGGCCCGGGCGCCACCATCCTGTCCTTCAAGGGTCAGAAGGGCGCCGGCGAAGGCCTCCTGATCACCTCCGACCGGGTCACGGTGAAGGACCTCGCGGTGGAGGACACCCGCGGCGATGGCGTCAAGTCCAAGGGCGCCGACGACATCCGCTACCTGAACCTGCGGGTCGAGTGGACCGGCGGCCCGAAGGAGACCAACGGCGCCTACGGGGTCTATCCCGTGGCCTCCGAGCGCGTGCTGATCGACGGGGTGGTGGTGAAGGGCGCCTCGGACGCCGGCATCTATGTCGGCCAGTCCAAGCATATCGTGGTGCGCAACAGCCGGGCGGAGTTCAACGTCGCCGGGATCGAGATCGAGAACTCCATGTTCGCCGACGTCCACGACAATGTCGCCACCCGCAACGCCGGCGGCATCCTGGTCTTCGACCTGCCCAACCTGCCGCAGATGGGCGGTCACTCCACGCGGGTCTTCCGCAACCGGGTGGTGGACAACGACACGCCCAACTTCGCGCCCAAGGGCAACATCGTCGCCGGCGTGCCGACCGGGACGGGGGTGATGGTCATGGCCAACCGCAACGTCCACGTCTTCGAGAACGAGATCAGCGGCAACCAGAGCGCCGGGGTCATGCTGGTCAGCTACACCCAGGCCTTCAACGACCCGACCTACAATCCGCTGCCGAGGGACATCGTGGTCCGGGCCAACCGGATCGGCCGCAACGGCTGGGACCCGAAGTTCCCGGGCGGGCCGGAGATCGCGAAGGCCCTGGGCGGCCCCCTGCCGCCCGTGGTCTGGGACGGGGTCCGCGCGGCCGGCGGCCGGCCCGCCGAGGTGCGGGTCAACCTGGCCGACGGCCCGGTGCTGAACCTCAACCTGCCGGGTCCGGGACGGGTGGACGCCGCCGCGCCGACCGTGTCGGCGAACGTCTCCGACGCCGCCATCGCCGAGCCCCCGGCGGTGAGCCTGGCCGTCGCCGGAAAGTGAGGGGCGGCCTCGTCCTCCTCGCCGCCCTCGCCGCCCTGGCGGGGCTGGGCGCCGCTGTCCCGCCCCCGGGGGTCGACCTGGCCCGGGTGCTGTCGGACGCCCCGGCCCCGCGCCTGTCCGACTACCGCCTCTTCGTCGACGCCGGCGCGGACCGGCCCAACGCCCGGGTGGTCCCCTACGACCTCGCCACCCCCCTGTTCACCGACCATGCGGAAAAGCACCGCTTCGTCTTCACCCCGCCGGGAGAGACGATCGGCTACGCCCCGTCCGGCGTCCTGGACTTCCCGGTCGGCTCCGTCCTGGTCAAGACCTTCGCCTATCCCGCGGACCTGCGCCGGCCGGGCCGCGAGGCGCGGAAGGTGGAGACCCGCCTCCTGATCCACCGGCCGGGCGGCTGGAGCGCGGCGACCTATGTCTGGAATGCGGAGGGCACGGAGGCGGTGCTGAAGCGCGCCGGGGCCCGGCTGCCGGTCCGCTTCACGGACCGGGCGGGCCGCCAGGTCGACCTCGACTACGCCGTGCCCAACCAGAACCAGTGCAAGACCTGCCACCAGGTGGACGGCGCGGTCTCGCCCATCGGCCCCAAGGCCCGCAACCTCAACCGCGAGGTCGCCCTGGCCGCGGGCGGGCGCGCCAACCAGCTGGAGCACTGGCGCCGGACGGGCCTCCTGGCCGGCGCCCCGGAGCCCGCCGCCCGTCCGCGCCTCGCCGCCTGGGACGACCCCCGGGAGCCCCTCGAGGCCCGGGCCCGCGCCTACCTGGACGTGAACTGCGCCCACTGCCACAGCCCCTCGGGCTCGGCGAGCAATTCGGGCCTGTTCCTCGCCGCCGAGCAGGCGAGCCCCGCCGCCCTCGGCGTGGGCAAGCCCCCGGTGGCCGCCGGCCGCGGCGCCGGCGACCTGGCGGTCGGGGTCGATCCCGGCCATCCCGAGCGCTCCATCCTGGCCTTCCGCATGGCCTCGGGCGAGCCCGGGGTGATGATGCCCGAGCTCGGCCGCGCCCTGGTGCACGAAGAGGGGGTGGCGCTCATCCGCGACTGGATCCGCGCCATGCCTGCGCCGGCGACGCCGGGCGGCTGATCCGGGCGTTTGGCTTTCCGCGCCGGTTCCGCCTAGACTGGCCCCGCCGTCGGGGGGGCGGCCGGGCATGACATCCAACGCGATCCAGTGGGGCGTCTTCGCCGCCCTGACCGGCCTGATGGCCCTGGCCACCTGGTGGCAGGTGCGCCGGATGGGCGGGCGCTCCACCGACAGCAACAGCGAGTACTTCCTGGCCGGCCGGAACCTGTCCTGGCCCTTTGTCGCCGGCTCCATCACCCTGACCAACCTGTCCACCGACCAGCTGGTGGGCATGAACGGCAACCAGATGCTGCTGCTGGCCTGGTGGGAGCTTGCCGCCGTGGCGGGCCTGGTCATGCTGGCCCTGGTCTTCCTGCCCATCTACTACCGCAACAACTGCACCACCACGACCGAGCTGCTCGAGCGCAAGTACGGGTCGAAGGGGCTGAGGGCGACGGTCTCCCTCCTGTTCCTGCTGGGCAATGTCTTCATCTACCTGCCGATCATGACCTACACGGGGGCCCTGTTCCTCTCGACCATGTTCGAACACGCCCCGCCCCTGATGGTGCTGGCGGGCGGAATCGCCGCGGTGGGGGCGGCCTACACCGTGCTGGGGGGCCTGCGCGCCGTGGCGGTCTACGACACCCTGTCCGGCGTAGGCGTGCTGGGCATGGCGGCGGCGGTGACCGTGCTGGCCATGGCGGCCATCGGCTTCGACTTCTCGGGCATCCCGCCGGAGCGGCTCAGCATGATCGGGGGCCCCGACAGCCCCATCCCCTGGCCGACCCTGCTGACCGGGATGATCTTCATCCAGATGTTCTACTGGTCCACCAACCAGACCATCACCCAGAGGGCCATGGCGGCCCCCAACCTGCGCGAGGGGCAGAAGGGGGTGTTCGCGGCCATCGTCATCCGCATCCTCTTCGTGCCGGCCATCGTCGTGGTGCCCGGGGTCTGCGCCTACAAGCTGTTCGGCGACATCGGCGACGCCACCTATGGCCGGGTGGTGGCCGAGGTCATGCCCTCCTGGCTCTCCGGCGCCTTCGCCGCCTTCATGGCCGCCGCCGTCCTCACCAGCTACACCTCGGTGCTGAACTCGTCGGTCACCCTCTATGTCTGCGACCTGCACGAGCCCTATGTCGCCCCGAACCCGGACGTGAAGCGGCTGAACACGGTGATCTCGCTGGTCTTCATGGCGGTGTCGATCGCCCTGGTCCCGGTCTATTCGGGCGCGGCCTCGATCATCAACCTGGTGCAGCAGCTGAACGGCCTGCTCTCCATGCCCATCCTGTCGGCCTTCATCCTGGGCCTGGTCTTCCGCAATGTTGACGCCCGGGCGGCCATGGCCGCGGTGGGCTTCGGCGTCGGCCTCCCCGTCCACTACATCCACCTGATGCTGGTCACCCTCATCGCCTGCCTCGGCGTGGGCCTGGCGGTGAACCGCCTGGTCTTCGGCCGCCGGGCCGAGCTGGGGGTCCTCGGCCGGGCCTGAGTCTAGCGCCTCCGGCGCCCGTGTCCCGGGGGATTGACCGGGGTCAATTACCATGTAAATTTACAAAGTAAGAGATCGATCCGCAGCCAGGAGCCCGCAATGCCCAGTCCTGTCGAAACCGCCATCCGCGCCACGGTCACCAAGGGGCTGGGCGCCATCGCCGGCTTCAACCGTTCTCGCCTCGCCGCCCGCCGGACGTCGAACCCCTACCTCGAAGGGGTGCACAGGCCGATGGACGCCGAACTGACCCTGGAGGACCTCGCCGTCACCGGGTCCATCCCCCCGGAGCTCGACGGCCGGTATGTCCGGATCGGGCCCAACCCCGCCTCTCCCCCGGTTCCCGCGGCCTACCACTGGTTCGTCGGCGACGGCATGGTGCACGGCGTCCGCCTGAAGGCGGGCAAGGCCCTCTGGTACCGCAACCGCTGGATCCGATCGCGGGCGGTCTCCAGGGCCCTCGGGGAGCCCGAGGCGCCCGGTCCCCGGAACGGCCTCTCCGACACGGTCAACACCAACGTCCTCGGCCACGCCGGCGCCCTGTGGGCCCTGGTGGAGGCGGGCGGCTATCCCGTGCGGCTGGGCGAGGACCTGCAGACCCTGGCCCACGACCCCTTCGGCGGGACGCTCAAGGGCGGCTTCACCGCCCATCCCCACCTGGACCCGGACAGCGGCGAGATGCACGCCATCTGCTACGAGGGCCCCGAACTCAACTCCATCCGCCACGTCGTGGTCAGCCCCGAGGGCCGGGTCACCCGTGAACTGTCCATCCCGGTCCGGAACGGGCCCTCCATCCACGACTGCATGATCACCCGCAACTACGTGATCATCCTCGACCTGCCCGTGACCTTCTCCATGAAGACCCTGCTGGCGGGCCATCCCTTCCCCTACCGCTGGAACCCGGACCACCGCGCCCGGGTGGGGCTCCTGCCCAGGACCGGGACGGCCGATGAGGTCATCTGGTGCGACGTCGCGCCCTGCTACGTCTTCCACCCCTGCAACGGCTATGAGACCGACGACGGCAAGGTCATCCTCGACGTCTGCGCCCATGACACCATGTTCGCCGGCGAGGTCCTCGGCCCGAACTCCGCCTCCACCCCCTTCGAGCGCTGGACCATCGACCCCGCCGCGCGGTCGGTCGACCGGCGGGGGATCGATCCCGACGGGCAGGAATTCCCGCGGCCCAACGAGACCCGCCTCGGCAAGCCCTACCGCTACGCCTACGCCATGGCGCTGCCGGCGGGCTTCGACGCCGCCCACCCGGACCAGACCCGGCTGTTCAAGCACGACCTGGAGACCGGGACCCGGCAGGTCCACGACTTCGGCGCCGGCCGCCTGCCCGGCGAATTCGTCTTCGTCCCGCGGCCGACCGCGGGCGCCGAGGATGACGGCTGGCTGATGGGCTATGTGGTGAACCTGGCGAGCGAGACCACCGACCTCGTCATCCTCAACGCCGACGACTTCGAGGGCCCGCCCCAGGCCTCCATCCGCATCCCGCACCGGATCCCCCCCGGCTTCCACGGCAACTGGGCGCCGGCGGAGGCCTGAGGAGCCTGTCGAGGCGCAGACCCTCGCCAAGGCGGTTGGCTCAGCCCGCCCCCAGGCTCCACCTGCGGATCAGGTCCAGTTCAGGGGCGGTGAACAGCCCGGCGCGGAAGAGGGCGAGGAACTCCTCCGACACCCCGACGCCGAAGATCAGGGCGTCGTCGCTGTTGACCGTCACCTTCACCCCGGCGTCGAACAGGCGGCGGATGGGGTGCGCCTCCAGCCGCGTCACCCGGCCGAGCAGGAGGTTGGAGGTCGGGCAGACGTTCAGCACCGTCCCGGCGTCGGCCAGGGCCTTCATGACGGCGGGGGAGTCAGCGGCGGCGATCCCGTGCTGCACCTCGTGCAGGTGCAGGGTCTCCACGGCCCGCCAGACGTCGTCGGCGGTTCCCCACTCGCCCACATGGGCCTTCAGGCGCATCCCCCTGTCCCCGCAGGCCCGGTAGAGGGGGGCGAAGACCTCGATGGGCTGGGCCAGCTCGTCCCCCGACAGGTCAAGGGCCCGCCAGCCTCCGACCTCCAGGAAGGGCGCCAGCCAGCGCTCCAGCCATTCGGCCCGGCAGTGCCGTGAGAATCCCAGCTGGGGCGTCCAGTCCATGTCCGGGCAGACGGCGACCCGTGCGGCCTCGATGTCGGCGAACAGGCGGCGCGCATCGCCCACCCCCTGCGAGATCATCCAGACGTCGTCGCCGAAGTCGACGCGGACCAGGCCGTCCCGCCGGGCCCGGACGAAGGCGGCCTCCCAGCCCAGCCGGCGGCCCTCCCGCCCGGAGAAGAGGTCGCCGATGTTCGCCGCTGTCCAGGCATGCATCCCGTCCATCGAGGACAGGGGCGTCGAGACCGGCGCGATGTCGCGTCCCGTCTGCGCCGCCAGCCAGTCCCGGTCGCCGCCATAGGGCCCGTGGGTGTGGGATTCCGCCTTGGGCGCCCGCCGCACGCCCGCCAGGTCGCCGGCCTCCAGGGCGGCGATGAAGGCGGCGGAATGGGCGTCGGCGACGGTCATGGGCTCTCCCGGGGCGCTCGCCCGCCACTGAACCACGGACCCGTCCCGGGGCCCAGCCGGGGACCGGCGGCGCGAAGGGGCTTGCCACCGGCCCGCCGGCGGGCGGAACATCCGGCCGGGAGGCGGCGGGGCCGTCGTCCGGGGGGAAACGACCATGCGACTTCTGAACCTGTTCCTGGCCGGGATGGCCGCGGCCCTGGTCTCGTCCGCGGCGGCGACCG
>JAPOKE010000036.1 GCA_029977805.1 Phenylobacterium parvum
AGCTGTGCAAAGGAGTGCACTTTAGCTACGTTCCTTCAATCATATTTTCTTTTTTCAATCATCCCCTTTTTCTCAATCTTCTTTTCAAACAGATCCTAATTCAATATTATTCAATATTATTCATTCGTGTCCTTAGCAGCCAGCCCCCGGCGGCGCGGACACGCTCGCCCGCCTCCTGCACCGGCTGGATGACCCCCGTCTCGTTGTTCGCCGCCATCAGGGCCAGGAAGACGGGTCCACCGTTTTCGGGCCAGGCGTCCAGAAGGGCCTGCAGGGCGTCGAGGTCGATCGTCCCGGAGGACAGGACCGGGACCTCGAGGGTCTCGAGGCCGGTCGCCAGGGCGGCCTCTCGGACGCAGTCGTGTTCGATGGCTGAGACCAGCAGGCGCCGGGCGCCTGCGGCGACGGCGCTGCGCACCGCCAGGACATTGGCCTCGGTCCCGCCGCTGGTGAAGGTGACCGCCGGCGGCGAGGCTCCCGCCAGGGCCGCGACCTGCGCCCGGGCCGCCTCCAGGAGGGCGCGGGCCGCACGGCCGTCGGCGTGGACGGAACTCGGATTGCCCGCGACGTCGAAGGCCGCGGTCATGGCTGCGCGGGCCTCGGGCCTGAGCGGCGAGGTGGCGCAGTGATCGAGATAGACGCCCGTCGGGGTCACGCGGCCCTCCGCCCGGCGCCGATCCGGCCGGTGACGACGTCCTCGAGGGAGACGGAGGCCAGCCAGGCCTCGATCTGGCGGCCGGTCTCTTCCCACAGGTCGTGGGTCAGGCACCGTTCACCGTTCATCATGCAGCCCGGGGACTTGGCCCCGCAGCGGGTGGCGCGGAGCGGCTCGTCCACCGCCAGCACGATCTCGGCGATGGTGGTCGCGGAGGCCGCCCGGGCGAGGCGGTAGCCGCCGCCCGGGCCCCGGTGGCTCTGCACCAGCCCCTGCCGGCGCAGGCGCGCGAAGAGCTGCTCGAGGTAGGACAGGGAGATCTCCTGGCGGGCGGCGATGTCCGACAGGGCCACGGCGCGTTCCACCGACTCCGCCTGCCGGCGGGCCAGGTCGGCCATGGCCATCACGGCGTATCGTCCCTTGGTGCTCAGTCGCATCGTCCGGACCCCAGAAAGGTTCGCATTTTTTCGAGCCTTGCCGCCGGGCCCTGTGCTAAAGCCGCCGCTTCTCGCGACGCGGCTCCAGGGCCGGCGACAGCGATCTAGGAAGACCAAGCACGATAGTCAACTATTCGGGCTCCACTTGAGGAGGCGACATGCCAGAGGTGGTTCTGACCGGCGCGGCCGGCCGCATCGAGGGGCGTTACACGGCGGGCAAGATCGAGAATGCGCCGATCGCCCTGATCCTCCATCCGCACCCCCGGGCCGGCGGCCAGATGAACCATCCGGTGGCCGTCCAGCTCTTCCACCTGTTCATGAAGCGGGGCTTCTCTGTCCTGCGCTTCAACTTCCGCGGCGTGGGCCGCAGCCAGGGCGAGTTCGACTCCGGGATCGGCGAGCTGGCCGACGCCGCCACCGCCCTGGACTGGCTCCAGGCCACCAATCCCGCCGCCTCCCAGTGCTGGGTCGCGGGGTTCGACTTTGGCGCCTGGATCGGCATGCAGCTGCTGATGCGCCGGCCCGAGACCGACGGCTTCATCTCGGTCTCGCCGCCGACCAACATGTATGACTTCAGCTTCCTGGCCCCCTGCCCGGCGTCCGGCCTCATGCTGCATGGGGGCGCGGACACGGTGACGCCGCCGCAGGAGGTGGAGAAGGTCGTCTCCAAGCTGCGCACCCAGAAGGGCATCGTGATCGACTACGACGTCGTGGACGGCGCCAGCCACTTCTGGACCGAGCACCTGCCGGAGGTCGAATCCCGGGTCGGCGCCTATCTCGACCGGCGGCTCGCCGAAGGCGACTGAGGCCCGCTCAGCCCGGCCGGGCGATCCGCCCGCCGGTCATCGGCGCAGGCGCGCCCGTCGTCCCCGGGAAGGAGATCGGCAGGCCCCTGAGGCAGCGCGCCGCGAGGAAGGCGAAGGCTTCCGCCTCCAGGGCGTCGCCCCGCCAGCCGACGCTCTCGACATCCGCCACCGTGCAGGACAGGCGTTCCGCCAGGGCCGCCATGAGCGCCGGATTGCGCCGGCCGCCGCCCGTCACGACCAGGCTTGCGGGACGGATGTCCACCAGGCCGAAGGCGCGCGCCACGGCCTCTGCGGTGAAGGCCGTCAGGGTGGCGACGGCGTCGGCCAGGGGCAGGTCCTCCGTCGGGGCGGGCGAGAAGTCGTAGCGGTCGAGGGACTTGGGCGGCGGCTCGGCGAAGTAGGGGTGCGCCAGCAGCTGTTCCAGCACCTCCGGGACGACCCGTCCCTCCCGCGCCAGTCGCCCGTCCCGGTCGAACCGCTCGCCGGTGCGCGCCTGGACGACCTGGTCGATCAGTCCGTTGCCCGGCCCCGTATCGAAGGCGACGACCCTGTCCCCGCCCCCCCAGCAGGTCAGGTTGGCCACCCCGCCGATGTTCAGGACCGCAAGAGGCGTCGGCAGGCCCGAGGCGGCGGCCCGCGCGAGGTGGTAGACCGGCGCGAGGGGCGCGCCCTCCCCGCCCGCAGCCACGTCGGCGGTGCGGAAGTCGAAGGCCACGGGGATGCCCGCAGCGCCCGCCAGCCAGGCTCCGTCGCCCAGCTGCAGGGTGCGCCCGGGACGGCCGGCGGAAGGTCGCTCGTGCAGGACGGTCTGGCCGTGCATGCCGACGAGGTCCAGGTCGGACCAGTCCATCCCGTTCGCTTGCAGGAAGGCGGACCCGGCAGCGAAATGGGCCTCGGCAACCGCCCGGGCGGCCTCGGCGAACAACGGAGGCTCCGGCGCGCCGCGCGGATGCTGCAGGGCGACCCGGATGGTCCGGGACAGGAGGTCGCGCAGGGAGTCCGGCAGGGGCGCTTCGGCGGCGGGACCGAAGCCCTGCAGGGTCTCGCCATCGGTCTCCAGGATCGCCATGTCGATCCCGTCGAGGGAGGTGCCGGTCATGAAGCCGAGGACGCGCATGGCGCTTGACTGCCACGGCGTCGGGGCCTAGGCCAGCGGCGTGTTTCAGGCCCTCGCCCCGACCCGGACCTATTACCGCCGCCCCTGACGACGGCGTGAGACCCTTCGCGCCGCCCTTCCCGGCTGGCGCGCTCTGGAAACGGCGCCGGCCCGACCGAGCCCTCCGGAGCTTCCCATGACCGCCCAAGCCGAATTCAAGTCCGACCTGCTGCGAACCCTGCAGGCGCGCGGCTACATCCACCAGATCACCCACCCCGAGGAGCTGGACGCCGCGGCGGCGTCCGGGCCGGTGACCGGCTATATCGGCTTCGATGCGACGGCCCCCTCCCTGCACGTGGGCAGCCTGCTGCAGATCATGATGCTGCGCCGCATGCAGCAGGCGGGTCACAAGCCCATCGTGCTGATGGGCGGCGGCACCACCAAGGTCGGCGATCCCACCGACAAGGACCAGTCGCGCCCCCTCCTGACCGAGGAGCGGATCCAGGCCAACATCGACAGCATCAAGACGGTCTTCGCCCGCTTCCTGGCCTTCGGGGACGGGCCGACGGACGCCGTCATGGTCAACAACGCCGACTGGCTGGACACCCTCGGCTATGTCGAGTTCCTGCGGAACTACGGCGTGCACTTCACCATCAACCGGATGCTGACCTTCGACTCGGTCCGGCTGCGCCTCGAGCGCGAGCAGCCCATGACCTTCCTCGAGTTCAACTACATGCTGATGCAGGCCACCGACTTCCTCGAGCTGGAGCGGAAGTACGGCTGCCAGCTGCAGATGGGCGGCTCCGACCAGTGGGGGAACATTCTCAATGGCGTCGAGCTGATCCGCCGGGTGGACCACAAGCAGGCCTTCGGCCTGACCAGCCCCCTGCTCGCCACCGCCTCGGGCCAGAAGATGGGCAAGACGGTGGCCGGGGCGGTCTGGCTGAACGCCGACATGCTCTCGCCCTATGACTATTGGCAGTTCTGGCGGAATACGGAGGACGCTGACGTGGGTCGCTTCCTGCGGCTCTTCACCGACCTGCCGCTGGACGAGGTCGCCCGGCTGGAGGCCCTTTCGGGAGCGGGGATCAACGACGCCAAGAAGGTCCTGGCGACGGAGGCGACGCGCATGCTGCACGGCGCCGAGGCGGCGGCGGCCGCCGAGGAGGCCGCGCGGGTGGCCTTCGAGGCCGGCGGCCTCTCGGCGGACATGCCCACCCTGACCTTGAAAGCCGCGGACCTCGCCGCCACATCCAACGTCGCGCTGATGGTGGCGGCGGGCTTCGCCGCGTCCAACTCGGAGGCGCGCAAGCAGATCGCGAATGGCGGCTTCCGGATCAATGGCGAGAAGGTCGCCGATCCGCAGGCCAATGTCGCCGTAAGCGGCGGCGAGGTTGAGCTGAGGTCCGGCAAGCGCCGTGTCCGGCTCGTGATCGAACCCTGAGGAGCTGGAAATGGCGGAACTGGATGCCGGCGCAAAGGCGCCCGATTTCGAGATGGCGGGCGCCGATGGCCCGGTCCGGCTCGCGGACTACGCGGGCAAGGCCCTCGTCCTCTACTTCTACCCCAAGGACGACACTTCGGGCTGCACCAAGGAGGCCCAGGAGTTCTCGGCCCTGTCCGCCGATTTCGCCGCCGCCGGCGCCGCCGTGCTGGGCGTCTCCAAGGACTCCGTCGCCAGCCATGGCAAGTTCACCGCCAAGTACGGCCTGTCCGTTCCCCTCGGCTCGGACCCTGAAGGCGCAACCCTCGAGGCCTATGGCGCCTGGGTGGAGAAGAGCATGTACGGCCGCAAGTACATGGGCATCGAGCGCTCCACCTTCCTGATCGACGGCGCCGGCGTGATCCGCCGGGTCTGGCGCAAGGTGAAGGTTCCCGGCCACGCCGCCGAGGTCCTGGCGGCCGTGAAGGCCCTCTGAGGGCCTCCATTCAACCCCTGAGCGAGCCTGCGAATCAGCGGGTTGCCAGCAAAGGGCTTAACGGACAATAACTGCGTCCCCATCGGTTGACCGCACGGTGAGCATGTCGCGTCTCGCGCAACTCCGCGGCCTGATCCAGGCCCTCTTCCCCGAACGGCACCTCTACCTCCGCTCCGGAGGAGAGATGAGGGGCGTGGTGCTGACTCCCGCCCGGCAGATGGTTTTCGCCGCCATCGCCCTGGGACTCCTGGTCTGGGTCGCGACGTCCTCGGTGGCCATCCTGGTCGGCGCCTTCACCCAGTCGCGGAGCGACCGGGAACTGGCGAAGATGCAGGCCCGCTCCGAGCGCTGGGTCGCGGACCGCGAGGCCCGGCTGAACAGCGCCGTCGCCCAGCTCAACGCCTCCGGCGCTTCCCTCGGCGGCCTTGCGGAGTCCATCGAGAAGCGGCACGCCGCCCTCGCCCTCCTGCTGACGGACCTGCGCGGCGAACCTGGCGCCCTGGCCGCCCTGGCGCCCGCCCTGAAGGGCGCTCCCGGCGCTGACGCCGATCCCGTAGAGCGGATCGCCGCCGTCCAGGCGAGCCAGGAGCGGGTGCTCGACGCCGCCGACGACTTCGCCCGCGGCCGCGCGGACCGCCTTCGCCTGGCCTTCCGGCTGGCCGGCCTCGCCCCCTCCAGCTACGCCTCGGCGGCGGCGTCCGGCGGCCCCCTCCTCGAGGCCCCTGACGCCCGGGCCCTGGCGGCGGTCCTGGACGTCGACGAGCGCTTCGCGGCCCGGATCCAGAAGGCGGCGGAAAACCTCTCGGCGGCGAACGCCCTCTCCGAAACCGCCCAGAGCCTGCCCTTCGCCCAGCCGGCGAACGGCGCCCGGCGCACCAGCAGCTTCGGCGTGCGCTTCGACCCCTTCACCGGCCGCCCGGCCTTCCATTCCGGGCTGGACTTCGTTTCCGGCTTCGGCTCGCCCATCCTGACGACGGCCCCCGGGGTCGTCTCCTTCGCCGGCGTCCGGTCCGGCTACGGCAAGACCGTGGAGGTCGACCACGGCCGCGGCTTCAAGACCCGCTACGCCCACCTGTCCGCCGTCGCCGTCGCGCCCGGCCAGAGGGTCGCCGTCGGCCAGCGGATCGGCGCGCTCGGAAACACGGGCCGGTCGACCGGGCCCCATCTGCACTACGAGATCTGGCTCAACGGCCGGGCCGTGAACCCCCACCGCTTCATCCGCGCAGGTGAACATGTTCAGCAAGCCAGCTCCCAAGCCGGATAACCGCCCGGCCATGCCCCTCGCCGAGCCGGCGCCCGCGCCGTCGGCGGAACCCGCGGCGCGGACCCGCCCCCGCCCCGCCTCGCTCCTGGCGCAGAACCTCGTGGTCGAGGGCTCCCTGCAGAGCGACAGCGAGGTTCAGATCGACGGCCTGGTGCGCGGCGATGTCCGCGTCGAGCGCCTGACCATCGGCGAGACCGGCCGGATCGAGGGCCAGGTGGCGGCCGAGACCGCGGAAGTGCGCGGACGGGTGGTCGGGGCCATCATCGCCAAGCAGGTTCGCCTGTTCAGCTCGGCCAGCGTCGAGGGCGACATCACGGCCGAGCAGCTCGCCATCGAGCCGGGCGCCTCCTTCGAGGGGCGGAGCATCAAGCTCCAGCGCCCCAAGGCCGCGCCGGCGGCGGCCCCGTCGCCCGCCGCAGCGCCTGCGCCCGCCCAGGGCTGAGCCGGCGGCTCAGGCTTCCCGGGTCACGCCCACCCTCTGGGCGAGGCTGGCGCCCATGAAGGCGTCGAGGTCGCCATCCAGCACGCCCTGGGTGTCCGACGTCTCCACCTGGGTCCGCAGGTCCTTGACCATCTGGTAGGGCTGCAGGACGTAGGAGCGGATCTGGTGGCCCCAGCCGATGTCCGTCTTCTGGTCCTGGAGGGCCTGGGCCTCGGCCTCGCGCTTCTGGAGCTCAAGCTCGTAGAGGCGCGCCCGGAGCATCTTCCAGGCCTCTTCCCGGTTCTGGTGCTGGGAGCGACCCATCTGGCAGGCCACCACCACGCCCGTGGGGATGTGCGTCAGGCGGACGGCGGAGTCCGTCTTGTTGATGTGCTGGCCGCCGGCGCCTGAAGCCCGGTAGGTGTCGGTGCGCACGTCGGACGGATTGATGTCGATGACGATCGCATCATCGACCACCGGATAGACCCAGACCGAGGCGAAGCTGGTGTGTCGCTTGGCCGCCGCGTCGAAGGGCGAGATCCGCACCAGGCGGTGGACGCCGGCCTCGGTCTTGAGCCAGCCATAGGCGTTGGGTCCCTTGACCTGGATGGTCACGGACTTGATCCCGGCCTGTTCCCCGGGGGTCTCCTCGAGGAACTCCACGCTCATGCCGTGGGCGTTGGCCCATCGGGTGTACATGCGCAGGAGCATGCCGGCCCAGTCGCAGGACTCCGTGCCGCCGGCGCCGGAGTTCACCTCCAGGAAGGCGTCGTTGCCGTCGGCCTCGCCGGACAGCAGGGCCTCGAGCTCGGCCCGGGCCGCGCGCTCGCGGATCGCCTTCAGCTGCCCGCGGGCCTCCTCCAGGCTGGCCTCGTCGCCCTCCTCGTCCGCCAGTTCGGCATAGCCCACGGCGTCGGCGAGGTCCCGCTCAAGGCCGGTGACGGCGTCGACGGAGGCCGCAAGGCGCGAGCGCTCTCGGCTGACGGCCTGGGCCTCCTCCGGGCGGTCCCAGAGGGTCGGGTCCTCGACCCGGGCGTTCAGTTCATGCAGTTTCCGGAGCGCGACATCCCAGTCAAAGTCGCCTCCTGAGCAGTACGATCGACTGCTCGATGTCGGCCTTGGCAGCCTCGACATCCGCTCTCATGGGTCACTCCTGGAACTCGGCGGGCGGGAGTAGCGCGGACCCGCCCTCAATACAATCCGCTCATGTCGTCCGGGCGCTTGGCCGGGGCGCCTCCGGTGTCGCCCGGCTGGCGGCTGAGTTGCTCGTAGGGCACCGGCCCGGTCGGCAGGCCGTTGGAGACCGCCCCGGGCGGCGGCGCGACGACCTTTGGCTCCGTCCCGGGCCTGAAGGCCTCCCGGATGCCGTTGATGGTGGCGAACTTGGCGTTCTTGGGCGCCTTGAAGTCCGTCTTGGGCAGGCTCTTCGAAGCCCCCTGCATGAAGTCGATGAAGATCGGCACCGCCGCCTGGGTTCCGCTTTCGCCCTCGCCAAGGCTGCGGTTGTCGTCGAAGCCGACGAAGACGCCGACGACCATCTGGGGCGTGTAGCCGATGAACCAGGCGGACCGGTAGTCATTGGTCGTCCCGGTCTTGCCCGCGATGGGGAAGCCCAGCGACGACACCGACGCCGCCGTTCCCCTCTGGACCACGCCCTGCAGCATGGAGGTGATCTGGTAGGCGGTGATCGGGTCGAGGACCTGCTCGCCTTCGGGGGAAATGCGCGGGCTCTCCGCCCCGGTGAAGGCCGCGTTGCAGCGCGGGCAGTCCCGGCGGTCCGCCTTCAGCACGGTCTCGCCCTTGGACCCCTGGACCAGCTCGATCAGGTGCGGCTCGACCTTGCGGCCGCCGTTGGCGAAGGCGGCGTAGGCCGTTGTGATCTTCAGGGGCGTCGTCTCGCCGGCGCCGAGGGCCATGGCGAGCACGGGCTCCATCTTCGCGGTGACGCCCATGCGGATGGCCGTGTCGCGGACCTTCTTCATCCCCACCCCCTGGGCGAGGCGGACGGTCATGGTGTTCCGCGACAGCTCCAGGCCCCGGCGCAGCTGCATCGCCCCGTAGTAGGAGCGGCTGTAGTTCTCGGGCGACCAGGCCTCGCCATCCTTGCCGGCCAGGGTGATGGCCGAGTCCAGGACGGTGCTGGCCGGCGTGTAGCCATTCTCGAGCGCCGTCGCATAGACGAAGGGCTTGAAGGTCGACCCGGGCTGGCGCTTGGCCTGGGTCGCGCGGTTGAAGCTCGACAGCGAGAAGGAGTATCCGCCGACAAGGGCCAGCACCCGGCCGGTATTGGGCTCCACGACGACCAGGGCGCCATTCACGGCGGGAACCTGGCGAAGGCGGAAGGTCCCAGAGGACTGACGCTCCACGAAGACCAGGTCGCCGGCGCTCAGGCCGCGGCCGGCGCGGGCCCAACTGACATCGGCCGGCGAGATCCAGCCCTTCTCGGCGTCCGTGCGGGTCTCGACCCTCACGCCCCTGCCCGAGGCCTCGGTCACGATGGCGACGCGCCACTCCCGGCGCTCGGACGGGGCGCGGAAGCGGGCCGCGGCGGCCTCCCAGCCGGGCGCATAGGTTGTCCGGGCGAAGGCGCCCCGCCAGCCATGCCGGCGGTCGTAGGTCTCGAGCCCGGTCATCAGCGCCTTGAGGGCGTGCGACTGCAGGGCGGGATCCAGGGTGGTCCGGACGTAGAGGCCGCCCGCATCCAGCCGGTCGCCAAGGGCCGCCCGGCCCTGCCGCCGGACCTCCTCGACAAAGTAGTCGGCGTCCCGGTAGCGCGTCCGGGTCGGGGCCGCCTGCACGACGAGGTCCTCCGCCTTGGCCCGGGCGGCGTCGGCGGCGGTGATCCAGTGCAACTCGGCCATCTGGTCGAGCACCCAGTTGCGGCGGGCGATGGCCTGGGCCTTGCGGCGGGTGGGATGGTAGTTGTCCGGCCCCTTGGGCAGGGCCGCCAGGTAGGCCGCCTCCGACAGGGTCAGCTCGTTCAGGGACTTGCCGAAGTAGTTGTAGGCCGCAGCCCCCACGCCGAAGGAGCGGTATCCCAGCCAGATCTCGTTCAGGTAGAGCTCGAGGATCTGCTGCTTGGTCAGGGTCTCCTCGAGCCGCCGGGCGATCAGGGCCTCCTTGAACTTCCGCCCCAGGGTCACGTCGTTGGTCAGGAGGACGTTCTTGGCCACCTGCTGGGTGATGGTCGATCCCCCCTGGAGCCGCCGTCCCTGGAGCAGACTTGGCACGGCCCGTCCGAGGGCTCGCGCCAGTCCGGCGGGATCGACCCCCTTGTGCTTGAAGAACGACCGGTCCTCGGCCGCCAGGAAGGCCAGGGCGAGGTGGGAGGGAATGTTGTCGTAGGGAACGAAGATCCGCCGTTCGCGGCTGAACTCCCCGATCAGCGTGCCGTCCCAGGCGTAGGCCCGCGTCGACGTCGGCGGCCGGTAATCCGCAAGGTCCCGGGCGTCGGGAAGGTCATGGAAGAGCCAGGCCGTATAGACGGCGATCGCAAGCCCCCCGACCGCCACCAGGCTGAGCAGGGTCACCCCAGCAATGGCCAGCCATCTTTTCGGGGACTGCACGTCAGACACGCCTCCGCGAGCCGCCCTCGCGCCCGCCATGGTCATCGTCTAGGGCGCGTTTCCCAAAAGGGGAAGCCGGATTCTGGCCTCCCCGGGGGCTACCGGGTCGCCACCCTCAGGTCGTTGCGGAAGTAGGTCTCGATGGCCGAAGCGACGGCGGAGACCAGGCGGCCGCGGGAGGCGGGGTCCGCCAGGAAGGCCTGGTCGTCAGGATTGGTGATGAATCCCATCTCCAGGAGGACGGCGGGCACGTCGGGAGCCAGGAGGACGGCCAGGCCCGCCTCCCGGTGGCTGCGGCGCAGGAGGGCCTGCTCGTCGCCAACCTCGTCGAGGAGGAGCTGGGCGAAGGTGGCCGACCGGTTCTTGGTGGCGCGCTGGGTCAGGTCGAAGAGGATGCCCGAGACGCTCTGGTCGGAGTGGTAGCCCGCCTTCATGAACCAGTCGTCGCGGGTGACGAGACGCGCGGAACGCCCGTTCGCCCGGTCGGCGAGGGTGTAGACGCTGGCCCCGCGGACGGACTCATCGGGACCGGAGTCGGCGTGAAGCGAAATGAAGAGGTCGGCGTTCGCCTTCCGCGCGATCTGGACCCGGGTGTCGAGCGGCACATAGACATCCCGGTCGCGGGTCAGGACCACGCGGTAGCGGCCGGTCCGCTCGAGGCGGTCGCGGAGGCTCAGGGCCGCGGCCAGGGTCAGGTCCTTCTCCTGGCGGTCGCCGCCGATGGCGCCGGGGTCCTTGCCCCCGTGGCCGGCGTCAATGACCACGATGCGGCGGGAATCGGCGCGCGCCTTGGCGCCCTTGCGCGACGCGGCGGCGGTCGGGGTCCGGAGCGAGGTCAGCTGGGCGGCCGCAGGCGCCGAGGCCGTCCGCTGGACGGCGGGGGCGAGGTCGACGACATAGCGGTAGCCCGGCGCACCCTCCCCGGGGGGAAGCAGGAACCTGCGACGGACCTGGGCTCCTTCGGCGATTTCGATGGTCAGGCGGGCGCCGCCCGCCTGGGGCGTCACGCTCCACGACCGGACGAGACCCTGGCCCTTGCCCCGCATGGGGGCGGCGAGTTCGGCGCCGGACAGGGCGACCACGACCTTGCCGCCGGACTCCGAGACCAGGCGGCCGGAGGTCTCGTCGGAAAGATCGATCACCAGCCGGGTCGCATTCCGGTCGCCGCCGAGGCGGACCGCGTTGAGGTCGCCCGCAAGAACCGGGACGGGCGCGAGCGAAAGCAGCCACCCGGCGACCGCCAGGAGCATCACGCCCACCCAACGCCCATGAGACATCCGCACCACGAAGACTTCGTCCATTGCCCCCGCCTGCTGCGGGTTGCGGTAACACTAACGCGGGCGCGTAGAGAAATCGTTAAGGCCGCCGGCTGGACGGCCCCTCGCTATCTTTTGCTGGCGCCCGCGATGTTTTTGCTGCATCTGAGCACTTCCGGGCGCGCTGCGGTGCGGCCGGGCGCCTGGGCCCTTTACGGCCTGCCCGCGGCCTTCGCGCCCGGCAGACGGAGGGCTCCCGCTGCGGACGGCGAGCGTCCGCAACCTGGAAACACGCCATGGGCTGCGCAGCTCGAGCCAATACCCGGCCGGTCGGAACCCGCGTCAACGACGCGCGGCGCCGCCTCCTGCGCCTCCCTCGCCACAATCGGCGCTGCCCGGGCCACGGCCCTGAGGCGCGCCTCGGAGACCTGCATGTCAAGGAAGATGCTTATCGACGCCGCACACGCCGAAGAGACGCGTGTGGCGGTGATCGACGGGAACCGCGTTGAAGAGTTCGACTTCGAGAGCCAGAGCCACAAGCAGCTCAGGGGAAACATCTACCTCGCCAAGGTGACCCGGGTCGAACCGTCGCTCCAGGCCGCCTTCATCGAGTATGGCGGCAACCGCCACGGCTTCCTCGCCTTCAACGAGATCCATCCCGACTATTACCAGATCCCCGTCGCGGACCGTGAGGCCCTGATGGCCGAGGAGGCCGCCGACGACGAGGACGACGAAGTCGAGGTGCCGCGCGACCGGGACGCCGACGAGGATGGCGACGAGGCCGCCGAGACCCTCTCCGGCGACGAGGACGACGTCGTCGAGCAGGAGCTGGCCCGCCGCCGCCGGCGGCTGATGCGCCGCTACAAGATCCAGGAGGTGATCCGCCGCCGGCAGATCATGCTGGTCCAGGTCGTCAAGGAAGAGCGCGGCAACAAGGGCGCGGCCCTGACAACCTACCTGTCCCTCGCCGGGCGCTACGGCGTCCTGATGCCGAACACCGCCCGGGGCGGCGGCATCTCGCGGAAGATCACCTCGGCGACGGACCGCAAGCGCCTGAAGTCGGTGGTCCAGGGCCTCGATGTTCCGGAAGGCATGGGGCTCATCGTCCGCACCGCGGGCGCCAAGCGCACCAAGGCCGAGATCAAGCGGGACTACGACTACCTGCTGCGGCTCTGGGAGAACATCCGGGAGACGACCCTGCATTCCGTGGCCCCTTCCCTCATCTACGAGGAAGAGGACCTGGTGAAGCGGACCATCCGCGACCTCTACGACAAGGACATCGACGAGGTCCTGGTCGAAGGCGAGGCCGGCTTCCGCGAAGCCCGCGACTTCATGCGCATGCTGATGCCCTCCCAGGCGCGGAAGGTGCAGGCCTACCGCGAACCGACTCCGCTGTTCGTCAAGCACCGGGTCGAGGACCACCTGGCGCAGATCTACTCGCCGGTGGTGCCGCTCAAGTCCGGCGGCTACCTGGTGATCAACCAGACCGAGGCCCTCGTGGCCGTCGACGTCAATTCCGGCCGCGCGACCCGCGAGCGCAATGTCGAGGCGACGGCCCTGCGGACCAACCTGGAGGCCGCCGAGGAGGCCGCCCGCCAGCTGCGCCTCAGGGATCTCGCCGGCCTCGTGGTCATCGACTTCATCGACATGGATGAGTCGAAGAACAACCGCGCCGTCGAGAAGAAGCTCAAGGACGCCCTCAAGGACGACCGGGCCCGGATCCAGGTCGGACGCATCTCCAGCTTCGGCCTGATGGAGCTGTCGCGGCAGCGCCGCCGGTCCAGCCTGCTTGAGGGAACCACCCACGTCTGCGAGCATTGCGCGGGCACCGGGCGGGTCCGCTCCATAGAATCCAGCGCCCTGGGCGCCCTGCGCGCCGTCGAGATGGAAGCCCTCAAGGGGGCTGGCGAGGTCACCCTGCGCGCACCCCGCACAGTGGCCCTCTACATCCTGAACGAGAAGCGCGCCCACCTGGCCCGGCTCCACGCCGACCAGGGGGTCTTTGTCGCCGTGGTGGTGGACGAGGACATGCCGCACGCCGAGTTCGTCATCGAGCGGACCTCCGACCAGGCCCGTCCGGCCGACATTCCCCTCGCCCGCAAGCCCCTTGAGCCCTACGTCCCAGCGGACGAGGACCTGGAGGAGTTCGACGACGAGGCGGCCGACGAGGACGAGGAGGAGATCCTCGACGAGGAAGACGACGACGGCGACGAGGAAGAGCCGCGCCGCGAAGCCCGGTCCGGACGGGACGACGACGAGGACCGGGGCGATCGCCGCGGCCGCCGTCGCCGCCGCCGTGGACGCGGCGACCGCGAACCCCGCGCCGCCGGCGGCGCTCCGGAAGCCCGGGACCCCCGCGAGGATCGCGCCGAGGAGGAGGATGACGGCCAGGGCGGCCGTCGCCGCCGTCGCGGCCGCCGAGGCGGACGCCGGTCCCGGGACGAGGGACGGCCGCAGGACGCCTACGCCTGGACCCGTCCCTGGGTTCCCTACGAGGACGATCCCTTCATCTGGTTCGATCCCTCGCAGGATACCCGCCGGACCGCCGAGACGCGGCCCGCCGAAGCGGCGGATGCCGGCGCCCCGCCCCTGGCGGCGCCCGAGGAGCCGGCCGTCGACATCTGGGTCGAACTGCCCGAGGCCGAGCCCGAGAAGCCGCGCCGCGCCCGCCGGCCGCGGGGACGCGGCCGTCGCGAGGACGCCGTGGAGTCGGAGGCGCCCGCAGCGCCGGCCGAAGCCGCCGCACCCGAACCGGAGGCCGTGATCGCAGCGGAGCCGGAAGCGGCGCCCGAAGCCGAAGAGACGGCGGCCGAGCCGCCGGCGAAGCCTGCCCGCGCGCGCCGTTCCCGCGCCAAGGCCGCCGAGCCCGAAGCCGCTGCAGAGGCGCCCGTCTCCGAACCCGCTCCGGCTCCGGAACCGGTGGCGGAGGCTGTCACGGAGCCGGAACCGGCGCCTCAGCCGCCCGTCGCCCGGGAGCCGGACCCTGCCGAGATCACCACGCCGCCGGCGCAGCCGCGCAGGGGCTGGTGGCGCAGGGGCTGACGGGCTAGGTTCACACGGGGTCGGGGCGCCATCGGGAGACACGCCATGGGCGGCCGCCGCCTTGCGCACCTCAGGAAGGGTCTGGCGACGGCCCTGTGCCTCGCCACCGCCCTCTCCCCCCTCCTTGCGCCTGCGCCCGCCCGGGCGCAGGAGCCCATGACCCTGATCCGGGACACCGAGATCGAGGAGACCCTGCGGCTGGATTCCGAGCCCCTCTTCCGGGCCGCCGGCCTGGAGTCGAACTCGATCCGCATCCTCCTGATCGGCTCCCGCGACCTCAACGCCTTCGCCGGGCCCGGCGTGATGGCCGTCTTCACGGGCCTGATCCTCGAGTCCAAGTCGCCCAACGAACTGCAGGGGGTCATCGCCCACGAAGTGGCCCACCTGGCCGGCGGCCATTCCGCCCGGTCGGGAGAGATGTCCCAGGCCGGTCTCAAGCCCTTCCTGCTCACCATGGGCCTGGGCGTCCTGGCCGCCCTGTCCGGGAATGTCGAGGCGGGGGCGGTCCTGGCCTCAAATGCGAGCTTCTTCGGGGCCCTGGGCGCAATGGGCTACAGCCGGGAGCAGGAAAGCCGGGCGGACCAGGCGGGCGCCTCCTATCTCGAGGCCGCAGGGATGTCGGGCCGCGGCCTGGTCAATTTCTTCGACAACTTCCGCTACCAGGAGGTCTTCGCCGAGGCCCGCCGGTTCGCCTACTTCCGCAGCCACCCGCTGAGCTCGAGCCGGATCGAGGCCCTGAGGGCCCGGGTGGAGCGGATGTCGCACGTCGACGCCCCCGACGACCCGGAGAGCGTCCGCCGGCATGCCATCATGAAGGCCAAGCTCCAGGGGTTCATCAACCCGGGCGTGGCGATCGTGAAGTGCGCGGACCCCAAGGCCGACTATCCGACCCGATACGCCTGCGCGATCGCCCAGTACCAGCTCAAGGAGCCTGACCGGGCCCTGAAGCTGATCGACGCCCTGCTGGTCGAACAACCCGACAACCCCTACCTCTGGGAGCTCAAGGGACAGGTGCTGTTCGAGTTCGGCCGCACCGCAGAGGCCGAGGCGCCGCAGAGGCGGTCGGTCGCCCTGAAGCCCGACGCGCCGCTGCTGAGGGTCAACCTGGGCCAGACCCTGATCGCCCTGCCAGACGACGCCAAGGTCGATGAGGGCATCCGGGAACTGAAGCGGGCGCTCGACCAGGACGACGAGAACTCCGTGGCCTGGCGCCTGCTGTCCCAGGCCTACGACGCCCGCAAGAAGGACGGCCTCGCCCGCTACGCCACTGCGGAGTACAACTACATCGAGGGTGACCGTCGGCAGGCCCTGATCTTCGCCCTGCGGGCCAGGGACCTCCTCGAGCGCAACACTCCCGAATGGCGGCGGGCCAATGACATCGTCCTGGCCACCGAGAACGACCGGCAGGTGATGCGCGGTGGTCGTGGCGGCTAGGCGCATCGACCCGGAGTCCGGGGCTTCACACCGCCGCCATCCCCCCTATGTTGCGCCCATGAAATCCGCTCCCCTCGCCGCCCTGCTTTCCTGCGCCCTCCTTCTCGGCGGATGCCAGAAGGCCTTCGACACCGTCCTCGGCGACCCGCTGCGGGCCTATCTGCTGGCCCATCCGGAACTGCTTGAGGAAATGGCGACGAAGCTGCAGGAGAAGAAGCTCGTCCAGCAGTCTGACGAGGCGCGCAAGGCGATCGCCGCCAACCGCGCGGCCCTGGAGCGTGATCCCCGGGACGTTGTCTTCAATCCCGGCGGCAAGATCACCGTGGTGGAGTTCTTCGATTACCGGTGCGGCTACTGCAAGTCGATCGCGCCCGAGGTGGCCGCCCTTGTCCGGGAGAACCCGGACATCCGCCTCGTGCTGAAGGAGTTCCCCATCTTCGGCGGCGCCTCGGACCTCGCCGCCCGGGCGGCCCTGACGCCGGCGGGACGGGCCGGCGGCCTCGCCTTCCATGAGGCCCTGATGGAAGAGAAGACCCTGAACGAGTCGGCCATCGCCCGGATCTCCGCCAGCGCCGGGATCCGCTCCGACGCCCTGTCCGCGGCCCTCCGCGACGAAGCCATCACGCGCCAGCTCACGGATACCCGGCAGCTGGCCCAGGCCCTCCGGATCGAGGGAACCCCCGCCTTCGTGGTCGGTGACCGCCTGATCCCCGGAGCCGACCTCGAGGCCCTGAAGGCCGCAATCGAAGAGGCCCGGCGGGGTCCCCTGAAGAGGCCAGGCTGAAATGACCGAGACCGTCACCGTCATCGGAGCCGGCATGGCCGGCCTGTGGACCGCCCTCGCGCTTGCGCCGACCGGTCGCAGGGTCACCCTCCTCGACCGCGATCCGCCGCCACCGCCCGGCGACGCCGACGCCGCCTTCAGCGACTGGGCGCATCGGGGCGTGACGCACCTGAGGCACAGCCACGCCTTCCTGGCCCGCCTGCGGGGGATCATCCGCGACGAGCACCCCGCCCTGCTCGAAGCCCTCAATGAAGCCGGTTGCCGTGAGCTCGGTCTCGACGGGATGCTGACCGACCGGCACCGCAGGCGATGGACCCCCCGCCGGGAAGACGCCGACCTCGTCGTGCTGACCAGCCGCCGGACGACCCTGGAGCTGGTCATCCGGCGCTATGTCGAGGCCATGCCCAACGTGGAGATCCGCAGCGAGGCCTTCGTCGAAGGGCTGGTGACGGAGGGAAGCTCGCCGCTGCGCGTCACGGGCGTGCGCCTGCGCGGCGGTGAAGCGGTGATGTCGGATGTCGTCGTTGACGCCGGCGGCCGGACCTCCTCGGCCTTCGAGCAGCTGGCGGACCTCGGCGCGCCGGTCGGGGAGACGGCGGAGGACGCCGGAATCCTCTACTTCACCCGCCACTACCGTCTCAGGCCGGGCCAGTCCGAACCGCCCCGGGGCGGCGCCCCCGCCACCGGCGACCTCGGCTTCATCAAGTTCGGCGTCTTCCCGGCCGACAACGGCTGTTTCTCGATCACCCTCTGCGTGCCCGAGATCGAACTGGAAATCCGCAAGACCATCGTCAATCCCGAGGTCTTCGACGGCATTTGCCGGGAAATCCCCGGCATGCGTCCCTGGCTTGAGCCCGAGCGGACCGATGCGGTGAGCAAGGTCTATGGCATGGGCGACCTGAAGAGCCGCTGGCGGACCCTCTCGCCGGGTGGCGAGGCGACGGTGACCGGCTTCTTCCCCCTGGGCGACAGCCTGATCCGCACGAACCCGCTCTACGGCCGGGGCTGCGCCTTTGCGGCGGTCAGCGCCACCCTGCTGCGCGCCGCGCTGGAGGCCACCTCCGACCCCTCCGGTCGCCTGCTCGCCTATGAGGCGGGACTGGAGCGCGAGATCAGGCCCTTCTTCGAGGCCATGCAGAGGGACGACAGGTCGGCGGTGCGCCGGGCCCGGCAGGCCCTGGATCCCAACCACCGCCCCAGCCTTCGCAGCCGCATCCTCCGGAGCTTCGCCGAGGACGGGGTGGCCATCGCCATCCGCTCGGACCCCGACCTGCTCAGGGCGGCCATGCGCGGCTTCCACATGCTGGAGCCGCCGGCGGACTGGCTGAAGCGACCCGGCAACATGGCCAAGGTCCTGCTGCACTGGATGACGCCGCGGGCCGCCAAGGCCGACGTCTATCCGCCCAAGGCCGGCCCGGGACGGCATGAGCTCATGCGGGCGATCGGGCTTGATCCTGACCTGGACGTCGCGCGGGTGGCGGCGGGCTGACGCCCCCGCGGCTCAGTCTTCGCCCCACCGCCAGCGCAGGGGCCGGGTCCGGTCCAGCTTGAGCCAGACGACCACCAGGAGAAGGGCCGTGCAGCCCAGGAGGGCGGCCAGGATCCCGAGCGCCTCCTGTCCGCGGGCCTCGCGCCCCATCAGGGTCGGGATCATCGCCATGGCGAGGACGTAGAGGCCGATGCAGGCCCATCCCTGCCCGTTTGTGGGCGAGACCCCGTAGCCGAAGCGCCGCGGCCCGAACCAGGGCCTGCCAAGGGGAAGCTTCATGACGGGCGGCCCGCGAGGATGCGATTGCGGGTCCCGACCGGATCCGCGGTGATCTCGGCGTCGTAGGCGAAGAGTTCCTCGGGCACGTACCAGTGGACCCGGTCCTCGGTGTAGGCGCGCCAGACCACCTTCGCGACCTCGACAGGCGGGATCAGGCGCCACATCCCCTCCGCAGGGGCGGCCTCGGCCCACTCCCGCGGCAGGATCGGGGTGTCGATCAGGCCCGGCAGGGCGTCGGCGACGCGGATGCCGAGGGGCGCGAACTCCACGGAGAGGGCCTCCGTCAGGCCCTTCACCGCATGCTTGGTCGCCGAATAGACCGCAATGCCCGCCGCCCCGAAGATGGCGGAGGACGACGAGGTCGAGAAGCACAGGGAGCCGGGCGTGGCCTTCAGGAGGTCGAGGGCCAGGCGGATCCCGTTCAGCACGCCGACCAGGTTGACGTTCACGACCGCCAGGATGTCGTCGAAGTCCTGCTCGGCGAAGGGACCGCCCCGCCCGATGCCGGCGTTGTTGAACAGGATGTCGAGGTGTCCGCCGGTGGCCTGCCCGAACCTGTCGAGGGCGGCGGCGTAGGCCGAACGATCGGTGACGTCGAGGACCTCGAAGAGCCCCTTGTCGGGCCCGAGTTCGGCGCGGAGGGCGTCAATCCCCGGCCCGTTGACGTCGTAGCCGCCGACGAACCAGCCCTGTCCGGCGAAGAGCCGGGCGGTCTCCAGGCCCATGCCCGACGCGGCGCCGGTGATGAAGATGCTCTTCCGTCCGTTCGACTGCGCCATGCGGCCTCCGGGTTCAAGGGATGGGTTCGCCCGCCGTCAGATCCGCCCGGCGAAGGGCGAGGAGGGGTCGCCATACCGCCGCTCGGCCATCCGGCCGGCGAGGAAGGCCTGCCGGCCGGCGATGACGGCGTGCTTCATGGCGTCGGCCATGCGGATCGGATCCTTCGCCTCGGCGATGGCGGTGTTCATCAGGACCGCGTCGCAGCCCATCTCCATGGCGATCACCGCGTCTGAGGCCGTGCCCACCCCGGCGTCGACAAGGACCGGGACCTTGGACTGCTCGAGGATGAGGCCAAGGTTCAGGGCGTTCTGGATGCCCCGGCCCGAGCCGATGGGGGCGGCGGCCGGCATGATGGCCGCGGCGCCGGCCTCCTCCAGCTTGCGGGCGTAGACCGGGTCGTCACTGCAATAGACCATCACCTGGAAGCCGTCGGCGACCAGCATCCTGAGGGCCCGGAGGGTCTCCTCCATGTCCGGCAGGAGATGGGGGGTGTCGGACAGGACCTCCAGCTTGACGAGGTCCCAGCCCCCGGCCTCCCGGGCCAGTCGGAGGGTCCGCACCGCCTCCTCGCCCGTGTAGCAGCCCGCCGTGTTGGGAAGGTAGGTGAAGCGGTCCGGCTTCACGAAGTCCGCCAGCATGGGCTTGCCCGGATCGGAGAGGTTCCCCCGGCGCAGGGCCACCGTGACGATCTCGGCGCCCGCCGCTTCGGCGGCGGCGGCGTTCTGGGCGTAGTCGGCGTACTTGCCCGTCCCCACGATCAGGCGGGAGCGGAAGGTGCGGCCGGCCACGGTCCAGGTGTCCTGGCCCGCCCCGGGGGATAGGGTCGCGTCCGGCATGTCAGCCTCCGCCGATGAAGTGGACGATCTCGACCCTGTCCCCGTCGGCCAGTTCGGTCCGCCCGTAGGCCGACCGGGGCACGATTTCGAGGTTGCGCTCGACGGCCACCTTCCGCGGGTCGAGGCCAAGGGCGTCGACCAGCTCCGCGACCGTGCGCACCGCCTCCATCACGCGGCGCTCGCCGTTGAGGACCAGGGTCAGGTTCATGGCCCTGCTTGTGACCCCAGCCGCCCCCCGTTACAAGATGCCCAATCCGGTTTCGGCGAGTCAGCGCCGGGCCGGCGACGGCTGGCGGGGACCGGCCATCGGCATCACGCCGATGTGTCCGCTGCGGGGTCGCTCCCCGTGTTCGCGCCGGCTGCGGTTCGATAGAAGGTCAGGACGTCCGCCGACGCGGTCGCCGAGACGACGAAGCACAGGATCCCCAAATGCCGTCCAGTCCGAAGGCTCCCGCCGAACAGATCGATGCACGCCTCGTATCGTTCAGGATCCCGGCGAGGCG
>JAPOKE010000037.1 GCA_029977805.1 Phenylobacterium parvum
GGTCGTCGCGCTTCAGCTCGAACCCGACGACGTCGATCACGTCCGTCATCGCGATCCAGTGCCGGTCTCTTAGACCGGGGTTGCACACCGCGTCGATCAAAGGCTGGTACGTCTTGAAGTCCTCGATCTTCGCCAGCGTCGCCGTCGCCGGCGACCGTGTGGCCCTGGGCGCCGTCGCCGCCCGGCCCTGGCGCGCCCGCGCCGCCGAGGAGGCCCTGGCCGGCGGGGCGACCCCCGGCGAGGCCGCCGCCGTCGAACTGTCCGGTGCGGTCGGGCAGGAGGGCCGCAAGGCCATGGTCCGGCGGCTCGCCGCCGATGTCATCCGCGAAGCCCGGGAAGGGGTGGGTTCATGAGCAGCGTTCGCGACTGGGCTGCGCCCAATCCCGTCACCGAGAACCGCACCGGACTGATCGGCAAGCCCGTTGACCGCTACGAGGGCCGGCTGAAGGTCTCCGGATCCGCCCCCTACGCCTTCGAGGTGGAGACCCCCGCCGCGCCGCTCTACGGCCACATCGTCTCCTCGACCATCGCCCGGGGCCGGATCACGGCGATCGACACAGCGGCGGCCGGCGCGGCGCCGGGCGTCGTCCTGGCCTGGAGCCACCTCAACGTCCCTGAGCAGGCCGCCCGCGGCGCCCGGCTCAATCCCCGCAGCCAGCGCGGCGCCAACCCCGCCCTGGAGTCCGACCGGGTCGAGCACTACGGCCAGTCCGTCGCCTTCATCCTGGCCGATACGCCCGAGAACGCCCGGGCCGCCGGGGCGCTGGTGCGGATCACCTATGCCGAGGAGCCCGCCGACCTCGACTTCCTCTCCAGCCTGGACAAGGCCGGGCCGGCGCCCGGGGAAGAGGACATGCGCATCGGTGACTTCGAGGCGGGCTATTCGGCCTCCGAGGTCACCCTGGATGCGACCTGGTTCAGTCCCCTGCAGAACCATGTGCAGATGGAGCCCTGCGCCACCACGGCCTGGTGGGAGGGCGACAAGGTCGTGGTCCACACCTCCATCCAGATGGTCAAGGGCGGCCAGCACGCCCTGGCGGAGACCCTCGGCATCCCGTCGGACCGGGTCCGGCTCTTCACGCGATACATCGGCGGCGGGTTCGGCGGGAAGGGGCAGTCCTACGACGACCTCACCCTGGCGGCCCTGGCCTCCCGTGCGAGCGGACGGCCCGTGCGTGTGGCCTACACCCGCCAGCAGATGTTCCAGGCGACCATCCACCGCCCGGCCGTCCAGATGCGGGTCCGCCTCGGCGCCGACCGGACCGGCCGGCTCAACGCCATGGCGCTGGAGGCGATCACCCACTGCGCCCGCAATGCGCCCTTCGTCGAGCACGCGGCGAACTTCGCCCGCAACCTCTACGCCGCGCCCCACCGGCTCACGGGCCATCGCCTGGTGCGGCTCGACATCCCGCACGCCGGGGCGATGCGCGCGCCGGGCGAGGCGCCGGGCATGCTCTCCCTCGAGTGCGCCATGGACGAGCTGGCCGAGAAGCTGGGTCTCGATCCCATCGAGCTGCGCATCCGCAACGAGCCCGAGGTCGACCCGGACAACGGCAAGCCCTTCTCGGTCCGCCAGCTGGTCCGGTGCATGCAGGAAGGCGCCCAGCAGTTCGGCTGGGACCGCCGCAACCCGGTCCCCGGCGCCGTCCGGGACGGCCGTTGGTATGTCGGCATGGGCATGGCCACCGCGATCCGCGGCAACTTCCTCCTGCCGGCCAAGGCCGGCCTGAGGGTGACGGGCGACGGGCTCGCCACCCTGACACAGGGCATGACCGACATCGGAACAGGCACCTACACCATCCTCGCCCAGATTACCGGCGAGACCCTGGGCCTGACCCTCGACCAGGTCCGGGTGGAGCTGGGCGATTCCGACATGCCTCCCGCCCCCGGTTCAGGCGGGCAGTTCGGCGCCGCCACGGCCGGCTCCGCCGCCTACGAGACCGGCATGGTCATGCGCCGTCGCCTCGCCGAGCTGGCGGCCGGCGATCCCGCCTCGCCCCTCTATGGCGAGGATCCCACCCTGATGGACTTCGCCAACGGCAACATCGTGCTGGGCAACCGCAGCGAAAGCCTCGCGGCCCTGGCCGCCCGGGCCGGCCCGGAGGGCGTCTATGTCGAGGGCTCCATCTCGCCCGCCGCAGACGCCCGGGACTGGTCGCAGCACACCTACGGCGCCCATTTCGCCGAGGTCGGGGTCGACTCCGTGACGGGAGAGGTGCGCCTGCGCCGCATGTTCGGGGTCTTCGCGGCCGGCCGGATCCTCAACGCCAAGCTGGCCAAGAGCCAGATCACCGGCGGGATGATCTGGGGCGTCGGGGCGGCCCTGACGGAGGCCAACCCGGTCGACCCGAGGTTCGGCTCCTTCCTCCACCAGGACCTCGGCGGCTACCTGGCGCCGGTCCACGCCGACATCGTCAACCTGGACGCCGTCCTCCTCGACGAGGCGGACGACAAGGCCAACCCGATGGGCATCAAGGGGGTGGGTGAGCTGGGCATCTGCGGCGCCGGGGCGGCCATCGCCAACGCGGTCTACAACGCCTGCGGCGTCCGCCTGCGCGACTATCCCCTGACGCCGGACAAGGTGCTCGCGGCCCTCGAGGCGAAGGGCCTCTGAGCCCCGTCGTCAGGCGGTCTCGGCGCTTTCGAGGGGCGCCGAGATCTTCAGGGCCGTGATCCGGTTGCGGACCCGCTTGACCACCTGGAACCGGTGGCCGTGGAAGATGAAGGCCTCGCCGATCCGGGGGATGGCCTGGGCCTCGTGGATCACCAGTCCGGCGACGGTGACGGCGGGTTCGTCCGGCAGGTTCCAGTCCATCGCCCGGTTCAGGTCGCGGACCGCCACCGAGCCGGCCACCGAGACCGACCCGTCCGGCTGGCGGCGCAGGCCGTCGACGGCGTTGTCGTACTCGTCCTCGATCTCGCCGACGATCTCCTCGAGGATGTCCTCCAGCGTCACGAGGCCCTGAAGGGCGCCGTACTCGTCCACCACCAGGGCGAAGTGGTTCCTCTGCTTGAGGAAGGCGTTGAGCTGGTCCTTGAGGTTGGTGGTGTCCGGGATGAACCAGGGTTCGCGCCGGATCTTGTCCAGGGACACCTTCGCCATGTCGCCGTCGGCCTCGGAGATCGCCAGCAGCAGGTCCTTGGCGTGCAGCACGCCGATGATGTTCTCGGGGTTGTCCCGGTAGAGCGGGATGCGGGTATGGTCGCTCTTGAGGACGTGGGCGACCACCTCGCGGATCGGCAGGGCGGCGTCGACCATGGGGATCGACATGCGGTGGACCATGACCTGGCTGACGTCCATCTCGGACAGGTCCAGGACGCCGCCGAGCATCCGGCGGTCGCGCGCCTCCACCAGGCCCTCGGAGTGATGGTATTCGACGGCGCCGCGGATCTCCTCGTGCGCCGCGAGGACATCCATCTCCATGGTCAGCTTGACGCCGAAGAGCCCGAGGGTGCGGCGGACGATCCACTGGATGGTCCAGATGATCGGGCCGAAGATCTTCACGACGACCAGGGTCGGCCCGGACAGGAACCGGGCCACGTCATCCGACCGCAGGATGGCGAGGGTCTTGGGCAGCACCTCCGAGAAGACGAGCACCAGGACGGTCATGATCCCTGTCGCGGCCGCAACGCCCCAGGCGCCCGGGATGGCCCGGGTCAGGAACTCGGTCGTCACGGCAGAGGCCAGGATGTTGATCAGGTTGTTGCCCAGCAGGACCGCCCCGATCATCGTCTCCTGGTCGGAGATGAGCCGGTTGACGCGTCCGGCGGCCCGGTCGCCCTCGCGCTCAAGCTGGTGCATCCGGGTCCGGCTGGCCCCGGTCAGGGCGGTCTCGGCCGCGGAGAAGACCGCCGAGATGGCCAGCAGGCCGAAGATGACCGGGGTGAGGGCCAGGATCACGCCCCACATCAGGTGGCTCCTTCCGAGAGCAGGAATGTGCGCATGCGGGCGGGGTCGACGTCCCGCGCCACGAAGGCCTCGCCGGCGCGCCGGGCGAGGATGAAGGTCAGGCGGCCGCCCTCGGCCTTCTTGTCCTGGGCCATGTGGCGCAGGAGGTCGTCGGCGGCGAAGGTCCGTCCGTCCAGGTCCGCAAGCCGGGATGGCAGGCCCGCAGCGGCGACGGCGGCGACGGCCCGCCCGGCGTCCTCGCCGGGGCACAGGCCCTCGGTGGCGGAGAACCGGAAGGCCATGGCCGAGCCAAGGCCCACGGCCTCGCCGTGCAGCAGGGCCTCGCCGTATCCGGTCTCGGCCTCCAGGGCGTGGGCGAAGGTGTGGCCGAGGTTCAGGAGGGCCCGGCGCCCGGCCTCTCGCTCGTCCGCGATGACGATCTCGGCCTTCATCTCCACCGAACGCTCGACGGCGCGGGCGAGGGCTGCGGGATCCCGCGCCAGCACCGCCCCGGCGCTGGCCTCAAGCCAGGCGAAGAAGCCGGGGTCGCCCAGCAGGCCGTACTTGAGCACCTCGGCGTAGCCGGCGCGCATTTCGCGGTCGGGCAGGGTGGCGAGGACGTCGAGGTCGGCCAGCACCAGCCGCGGCTGGTGGAAGGCGCCGACCAGGTTCTTGCCGCGCGGCGTATCGATGGCCGTCTTGCCGCCCACCGAGGAGTCCACCTGGGCCAGGAGGGTGGTGGGGATCTGCACGAAGTCGGCGCCGCGCTTGTAGATGGCGGCCGCGAAGCCCGCGAGGTCGCCGATCACGCCGCCGCCGAAGGCCACGATCAGGTCGCCCCGGTCCAGCTCCAGGGCGAGGAGCTCGTCGCAGAGGGACTCCAGGCCGGCGAAGCTCTTGGTCTGCTCCCCCGGGGGCAGGACGATGGGATGGACCGCCAGGCCGGCGCGCCCGAGGGCGGCGGTCAGGCGCGCCCCGTGCAGGCCCCACACCGTGCGGTCCGAGACCACCGCGACGCGGTCCCGGCGGACCAGGGGACGCAGCCTCTCTCCCGCCGTGTCCAGAAGGCCGGGGCCAATGAGGACCTCGTAGGCGCGTTCGCCCAGGTCGACGGGGACGGATCGGATCATGAGCGGGTGCGGGCCTGCCAGTCGGTAAGGGCGCGGATCACCTGGTCGACGGTGACCTGGTGCGGGGAATCGCCCGTCTCCACGGTGATGTCCGCCTCGGCATAGGCCGGGTAGCGGGCCTCCGCCTGCTCGGCCAGGACGGTCATCGGGTCCTTGCCGGTCAGGAGGGGGCGGTTGTCCTTGCGGGCCACGCGCCGGGCCAGGACGGGCAGGTCGGCCTTGAGCCAGACCGAGGTCGACCGCGCCTTGATGAGGGCCCGCGTCTCCGGGTTCATGAAGGCGCCCCCGCCGGTGGCCAGGACCAGGGGCGGCCCCTCCAGCAGGCGGGCGATGACCCGCCGCTCGCCGTCCCGGAAGGCGGGCTCTCCCAGCTGGGCGAAGATCTCGGGGATGGAGCGACCGGCGGCGACCTCGACTTCCTCGTCGGCGTCGCGGAAGGGCAGGTCGAGGGCCTGGGCGAGGCGCTTGCCGACGCTGGACTTGCCCGAGCCCATCAGCCCCACGAGGGTGATGGTCCGGGCGCGCAATGGGTCTGAAGGGTCCATGGGGAAGCCAACTTCTACACCAGACGCCCCGCAGGCGCTAGGATCACCCTGATTTGGGCGGGCGTGCGCGCCGGGGGCGGGGATCATGGACGGCGAGGGCTGGGCCGAGGCGTTCCTGGAGATGATGTCCGTCGAGCGCGCGGCGGCGGCCAACACCCTGCGCGCCTACGAGCGCGACCTCGCCGACGCCTCGGGCTTCCTTGCCGGGCGCGGCCTGTCCCTCGCCTCCGCCTCGGCCGGGGACATCGAGGCCTACTTCACGGACCTGGGCCGGCGGGGCCTCTCCCCGGCCACGGCCTCCCGGCGGCGGGCGGCGCTCCGCCAGTTCTATCGGTTCGTGCTGGGCGAGGGCTGGCGGCCCGACGACCCCTCCCGCCGCGTCGAGGCGCCGCGCCGGGGCCGGCCCCTGCCCAGGGTGCTCACCCGCGAGGAGGCGGCGGCCCTGATCGCCGCCGCTTCCGCCCGGGACCCGGTCAGGGGCCTGCGGCTCGCCTGCATGATCGAGCTGGCCTACGCCGGGGGCTTGCGCGTCTCCGAGCTGACGGGCCTGACCCTCGCCCAGGTGGCCCGCGGCCCGGACTTCCTGATGATCCGCGGCAAGGGCGGCAAGGAGCGCCTCGCGCCCCTCAACGACGCCGCCCGCGCCGCCGTGCGCGCCTGGCTGGAGGTCAGGTCGCAGACCCTGCCGAAGGGCGACGCCGCCAATCCCTGGCTCTTTCCCTCGGGCGGGAAGGGCGGGCGGCTCACGCCCCGGCGCTTCGCCCAGCTCTTGTCCGAGGCCGCCGTCGAGGCCGGGATCGACCCGGCGCGGGTCTCGCCCCACGTCCTTCGCCACGCCTTCGCCACCCATCTCCTGGAGGGCGGAGCGGACCTGCGCGTGGTCCAGACCCTGCTCGGCCACGCCGACATCGCCACCACCCAGATCTACACCCACGTGGCCGGTGAGCGCCTGCGGGAGGTCGTGGCGAGGTCCCACCCCCTGTCCGGCTCCCGGAAGCCCGGGCGCGAATCCGGCTTTTCCTGAAGGGCCCCACCCACTAGGTTCGCCCCAGCGAAACAGGACGGGATTCCCGCCGCATGGCCGTTCATTATCTCGAGTTCGAGCGCCCCATCGCCGACCTCGAGGCCAAGATCGACGAGCTGTCCCGCCTGGCCGAGACCGCCGGCACGGACGACCTGACCCGCGAGATCGACGCCCTGCGCGAGCGGGCCCGGCAGATGCGCAAGGACGCCTACGCCAACCTCGACGCCTGGCAGAAGACCCAGGTCGCCCGCCATCCCGAGCGGCCGCACTTCGTCGACTACTGCGCCGGCCTGATCGACGAATTCGTCGAGCTGAAGGGCGACCGAAAGTTCGCCGACGACCAGGCCATCATGGGCGGCATCGGCCGGTTCCGGGGCCGTCCCGTCCTGGTCATGGGCCATGAGAAGGGCCGCGACACCGTCACCCGGGTGAAGCACAACTTCGGCTACGCCCGGCCCGAGGGCTACCGCAAGGCCATCCGCCTGATGGAGCTGGCCGAGCGCTTCAACCTGCCGGTGATCAGCTTCGTGGACACCCCGGCCGCCTATCCCGGCGTCGGCTCCGAGGAGCGCGGCGTGGCCGAGGCCATCGCCCGCTCCACCGAGAAGTGCCTGATGCTCCGGGTGCCGATGGTCGCCATCGTCACCGGCGAGGGCGGGTCCGGCGGCGCCCTGGGCATCGCCTGCGGCAACCGGGTCCTGATCCTCGAGCACGCCATCTACTCGGTCATCCCGCCCGAGGGGGCCAACTCCATCCTCTGGCGGGGCGCGCGCACCGCCGAGGAAGCCGCCAAGGCGATGAAGATCACCGCCTCTGACCTCCTGAAGATGAAGATCGTCGACCGGATCATCCCCGAACCCCCGGGCGGCGCCCACGCCGACCCGGCGGCGGCCCTGCGGATCGTCGGCGACGCCCTGGAGAAGGAGCTCGACAGCCTCGAGGGCAAGAGCGTGGAGAAGCTCCTCAAGCAGAGGTCCGAGCGCTTCTACGCCATTGGCCGGACCGGGCTGAAGTAGCCGATTTGCCGCTTGCCTGACCCTGGGTCCGGCGCTTCAGTGTCCCCCCAACGGGCGGAAGCCCAGGCGCCAAGGGGAGGACATCATGGCGATCAAGACGCGTTTCACCGAGCTTGTCGGTGTGGAGCACCCCGTCGTGCAGGGCGGCATGCAGTGGGTCGGCCGGGCCGAGCTCGTCGCCGCCGTGGCCAACGCCGGCGGCCTCGGCTTCATCACCGCCCTGACCCAGCCGACGCCGGACGCCCTGCGGGCCGAGATCGAGCGCTGCCGCAAGCTGACCGACAAGCCCTTCGGCGTGAACCTGACCATCCTGCCGGCCATCAACCCGCCGCCCTACGCCGAGTACCGCAAGGCGATCATCGAGAGCGGCGTGAAGATCGTCGAGACCGCGGGCAACAAGCCCCAGGAGCACGTCGACGACTTCAAGGCCAACGGCGTCATCGTCGTGCACAAGTGCACCAGCGTCCGCCACGCCCTGTCCGCCGAGCGGATGGGCGTCGACGCCATCTCCATCGACGGCTTCGAATGCGCCGGCCATCCGGGCGAGGATGACGTCCCCGGCCTGATCCTGATCCCGGCCGCCGCCGACAAGGTGAAGGTGCCGATGATCGCCTCCGGCGGCTTCGGCGACGCCCGCGGCCTGGTCGCCGCCCTGGCCCTGGGCGCCGAGGGCATCAACATGGGCACCCGCTTCATGTGCACCAAGGAAAGCCCGATCCACGAGAACGTGAAGCGGCAGATCGTCGAGAACGACGAACGGGCGACCGACCTGATCTTCCGCACCATGCACAACACCTCGCGGGTCGCGCGCAACGACATCAGCCGCCAGGTGGTGGAGCTCGAGCGCTCGGGCGCCAAGTTCGAGGACGTCCGCGAGCTGGTCGCCGGCACCCGCGGCCGGGTCGTCTACGAGACCGGCGATCCCGACCACGGCATCTGGTCGGCCGGCCAGGTCCAGGGCCTGATCCACGACATCCCGTCCTGCGCCGAGCTGGTCTCGCGGATCGTCAGCGAGGCCGAGGCGATCATCAAGGGACGCCTCGCCCGCTTCGTGGTCTGAGCCTCAGGCGATCCGGCGGAGGGCGGCGGCGATCTCGTCGACCGCCTCCGCCGTGGTCGCCCAGGAGCACATGAACCGCACGGAGCCGTCGAGGAAGCGGTAGACGAACCAGCCCTCGGCCCTCAGGGCCTCCAGGCGCGCCTCGTCCATCCGGACGAAGACCCCGTTGGCCTCCACCGGGTGAGCGAGGGGGAAGGGGCAGGCGGCGGCGAGGCGCGCGGCCATGGCGTTGGCGTGGGCCGCCCGGCGCAGCCAGGCGCCCTCCGCCAGCATCCCCAGGAAGGGGGCCGCGAGGAACCGGCCCTTGGAGGCCAGCTGGCCCGACTGCTTGAGCCGGGCGTCGAACCGGCGGGCCAGGTCGCGGTCGAGGATCACGATGGCCTCGCAGGGCGGCATGCCTGACTTGGCGCCCCCCAGCACCAGGAGGTCGACCCCCATGGGAGCGATCCGCCGGACGTCGAAGCCTGCGGCGGCGGCGTTGGCCAGACGGGCGCCGTCGAGATGCACGCCCAGGCCGCTGGCCTTCGCCCTGCTGCACAGGGCCTCCAGGTCCGCGCCCGGATAGACGGCCCCGTACTCCGTCGCCTGGGTCAGGGACAGGGCGGCGGGGGGCTGGCGGTGCGAGACCTCGGGCTCGGCCAGGGCGGCGTCGAGGCTCGCCGGATCAATCCGGCCCGAGGCGCCCTCCAGGCCGGTGAGCCCGACCCCGTGCCCGAACAGGCCCGGCGCCCCGGTCTCGTCGGTCAGGATGTGGGCGTGGCGATGGGCCAGCACAGCCTCGAAGGGGCGGGCCAGGGCGGCCAGGCAGATGGCGTTGGCCGCCGTCCCGGAGGCGACGAACCGGACCTCGGCGTCGACGTCGAGGAGGGCGCGCACCGCGTCCGCAGCCGCCGCCGTGACGGGATCGGCGCCGTATCCGGGCGTGAAGCCGGCCCCGTTCGCCTGGACCAGGGCCTCCAGGGCCTCCGGTGCGGCCGGGGCGGTGTTGTCCGAGGCGAAGTCGTACCGCGCCATGCCGGCGTCAGCCCGCCTCGCGGGCCCAGGCGCGAACCTCCTCGACATAGAGGTCGGGTTCCTCCATGGCCGCGAAGTGGCCGCCCCGCGGCATCTCGCTCCAGCGCGTGATGTTGTAGGCCCGCTCGGCCCAGCTGCGCGGCGGCGCGGAGTAGAGGGGCTCGCCGGGGAAGTTGGCGAAGCCGGTGGGAGTCTCGCAGCGCTCCCCTTCCTGGAAGGCGACGCCGCCCTCCTCGAGAAGCCCGCGATAGTACCAGGCCCCCGTCGTGAAACTGCCGGTCATCACGTAGATCATGATGTTGGTCAGCAGCTGGTCGCGGGAATAGGCCTGGTCCAGGGTCTTCACCGAGAGGTCCGACCAGTCGTGGAAGCGCTCGGCGATCCAGGCCGCCTGGCCGACCGGATTGCCCGCCGCCATCCAGGCGATGGACTGGGGCTTGGAGGCCTGCAGCCGGAAGTAGGCGCCCATCAGGTCCATCATCTGGCCCTGCCGGACGATCCAGGCGATCTCCGCCTCGGTGGTCGGCTTTCCGGAGGGGCGGAAGCCGATCATGTTCAGGTGGATGGCCCGGACGCTGTCCCCGTGGTTGTGGCCCAGCCAGGACGTCACCAGCCCGCCCCAGTCGCCGCCCTGGGCGATGTAGGAGCCGTAGCCGAGGACCTCGGTCATCAGCTGGTTGAAGAGCGCCGCCGTCGCCTTCTGCCCGATCGGCCGCCTGGGCTTCGACGAGAACCCGAAGCCGGGCAGGGAGGGGATCACCAGGTCGAAGGCGTCGGCCGGATCCCCGCCGAAGCGGCTGGGGAAGGCCAGCTTCTCGATCGCGCCCCAGAACTCGAAGTGCGAACCCGGCCAGCCATGGGTGATCAGCAGGGGCCGCTTGCCGCCCGCCTCGCCGATCACATGCAGGTAATGCAGGTCGAAGTCCCCGACCTTGGCGGTGAACTGGGGGAAGCGGTTCAGGTTGGCGACCGCGGCGCGCCAGTCGAATCCGTCGACCCAGTAGGCGCAGAGCGACTTGAGCCAGGCGCCATCGCAGCCATAGGCCCAGCCGTCCTCGACCTCCGGCGCGACAGGCCAGGGATAGGCCCGGACCTGCGCCAGGACGGCCTCGACCTCGGCCTCGGACCAGCGGACTTCAAAGGGGGTGGGCATGGCGCGTCTCCGGCTCGTGCGGCGGTCGGGCATCTCCACCGCCTGCCGGGCGCAAGGTCAAGGGGCGGCGTCGGCGATGACGCCCATGCAGGCCAGGCGATGCAGCCGCCGGCCCTCCTCGGGGGACATCTGTCCAAGCAGGATGAGCCCGGCGAAGCCATAGACGATGGCCCAGAAGATCGCCCCGAAGTCCTTTGCATCGCCGGTCACGAGCCCGGCGTCGATCAAGCCCTGGACATGCCGGATCTGGCAATCCTGGGCCCGCTGGCCGGCGGCCAGGAGACCCTCCGACGGCGGAGCCTTCATGTCCTTGAGGTCGAACATGAGAGCGTAGGCCCGGGAATTGCCCACGGCGAAGTCCAGATAGGCCTCGCCCACGGCCAGGGAGCGCCTGGCCGGGTCGGATTCCGACCCGAAGGCCGCCTCGAGGGCGTCGGCGAAGCGGTTGTAGGCGCTGGTCCGCACGGCATCGATGATCTCGTCCTTGTCCCGGAAGTACCGGTAGGGCGTCATCGGGCTGACCCCGAGCGCCGAGGCCAGCTGGCGCATGGTGACCGCCTCTATGCCGTGCCGGGCGAACAGGTCTTCCGCGGCCTCGCACAGGCGGGCCCTGAAGTCTGCGACGTCGGCTTCGGACAGTATTCGCGGCATGCTCTTTCCCGGGTCCCCGCCCCCTCCTGTCGGCGGGCTTGCGTCCCGCCTCCGGAAGGTTCAACACTTTACAACGTAATCCTGCCGAGGCGCGACCCTGATGAGCGAAAAGACCCGCAGCAACCCCTACCTGACCGGTAACTTCGCACCGGTCCGCTCAGAGGATGACTTCGATCTCGAGATCGTCGGCGAGATCCCGGCCGGCCTTGAAGGCGTCCTCTACCGAACGGGGCCGAACCCCCAGTTCCAGCCCCTCGACCCGAACTACCACTGGTTCACCGGCGACGGCATGGTCCATGCCTTCCAGCTGCGCGGGGGCAAGGCCACCTATCGCAACCGCTATGTCCGCACCCCGAAGTGGGAACTGGAGCACCAGCATGGCCGCTCCCTCTTCGGCGGCTTCAATCCCATGCTCAGCGACCCCCTGGCGGCCGGGCAGGACAGCGGCGTGGCCAACACCAACATCCTGTTCCACGCTGGCCGCCTGCTGGCCCTCGAGGAGGGGCACATGCCCTTCGAGATCGACGCCGACACCCTGGAGCCCCGGGGCTATGCAGCCGAGTACGCCGGACGGGTCACCGCCCATCCCAAGCTGGACCCGAAGACCGGCGAGATGGTGTGGTTCGGATATGGCGTCGGGCCGCATCCCTTCTCCACCACCATGAGCTATGGCGTGACCGATGCGACCGGCAAGGTCGTCCAGCGCACCGACTTCGAGGCGCCCTACTCGGCCATGGTCCATGACTTCCTGGTCACCGAGAACTACGTGCTGTTCCCGGTCATGCCGCTGACCGGCAGCCTGGAGCGGGCCATGAAGGGCCTGCCGGGCTATGCCTGGGAGCCTGAGAAGCCGTCCTATGTGGGCCTGATGAAGCGGGGCGACGATGTCTCCGCCATCCGCTGGTTCACCACCCGTCCGGGCTATGTCTTCCACCCCATGAACGCCCGGGAGGCGGACGGGAAGATCGTGGCCGAGGTCTGCCTGTACGACGCGGCGCCCCTCTTCCCCCTCGCGGACGGACGGCCCGGCTCGCGCAGCGGCGCCCGACTGACCCGCTGGGAGTTCGACCTGACGGGCGCCACGGACCAGGTGAAGGAAACCCCGCTGGACGACCTCGACTCCGAGTTCCCGCGGCTCGACGAGCGGTTCGCGGGCCTGCCCTACCGGCACGGCTACTACGCCGCCGACACCACCGGGGCCAAGTCGGTCAAGATGAACGCCATCGCCCACATCGACCTGAAGACCGGCGTCCGCAAGGTCTGCACCTTCGAGCCGGGCGACCAGGTGTCCGAACCGGTCTTCACGCCCCGGTCGGAGACGGCGGGCGAGGGCGAGGGCTGGCTCACCACCGTGGTCTGGCGCGCGGCCGAGAATCGGTCGGACCTCGTCATCCTCGACGCCTCGGACGTCGACAGGGGCCCGGTCGCCATCGCCAAGGTCCCCCGCCGCGTTCCCTTCGGCTTCCACGGGAACTGGGTCAGCGCCTGAATCCGCCTCCCCGCAGGCCACACGCGTTCGTGATCTTGCCCTATGGTCCTGAAATTCCGGGAGGATTTCCGGAATGAATAACCGGGGTTAAGGGCGCTTCGTGGTCACGGGTTAACCAATCCCGGGCAGTATGATTGCCGACAGCCGGAGACGCGGGCTGGATTGGGGTGAGGGAGCACATGTCCAGGATCTGGGCGGGCTTGGCCGCTCTGATACTGCTTGCGGCCTGTGGCGGCGGCGGAGGCGGCGGCGGGTCAACGGGTACCGGGCCGGCGCCCATAGCAGGTCCGACCGAGGCCGAGGCCGGCCGCCTCCTGGCCCAGGGATCCTTTGGCGCCACCGAGTCCGACATTGATGCGATCCGCGCCGGCAGCGCCGAGTCCTGGATCCGCAGCCAGATCAGCACGCCGCCGCCTTCGGTCTCGCACCAGGCCTACCTTGAGGCCCAGCTGGCGGAGATGCGGCAGACCAATCCCAACGCCCAGCTCAACCCGGACCAGTTCTTCGACACCTGGTGGCGCACCGCCGTCACCGGACCCGACCAGCTCCGGCAGCGGGTCGCCTTCGCTTATTCCCAGATCTTCGTGATCTCCCTAGCCTCCGACGTGATCGATCCCCTCGGCGCCGGCGCCTACTACGACACGCTCACCGCCAACGCCTTCGGCAATTACCGGGACATCCTCCAGGCGGTCACGCTGAGCCCCATGATGGGCCGCTACCTGACCTACCTGGGCAACATGAAGGAGGATCCGGCCGGAACGCGTACGCCGGACGAGAACTATGCGCGCGAGGTCATGCAGCTCATGACCATCGGCCTGTTCCAGCTGAACCCGGACGGCACGCCCAAGCGCGACGTCACGGGGCGGCCGCTTCCCGCCTACACGCAGGCCGACATCTCCGGCCTGGCCAAGGTCTTCACGGGGTGGTCCTGGTACAGCCCCACGCCCACGTCCTCGACCTTCTTCGGAGGCAACCGGGCGCCGGATTCCGCCATCCGCCCGATGATCTTCTACCCCCAGTATCACTCCACCTCCCAGAAGAGCTTCCTGGGCGTGACCATTCCCGCCTCCACCACGGTGGACGGACCGGGTGACCTGAAGATCGCCCTGGACACCCTCTTCAATCACCCGAACACGGGCCCCTTCGTCTCCCGCCAGCTGATCCAGAGGCTGGTGACCAGCAACCCCTCTCCCGCCTACGTCCAGCGGGTCGCGGGGGTGTTCGCGAACAACGGGGCCGGGGTCCGGGGCGACATGGGCGCCGTCGTCACGGCCATCCTCATGGACCCCGAGGCCCGGACGGCGGCGGTCGCCGAGGATCCCGCCTACGGCAAGCTGCGCGAGCCGGTCATCCGGGTCACCCACATGCTCAGGGCGTTCTACGGGACCTCGACCAGCGGCAAGTGGCTTGTCCACTCGACGAGCGCCACCACGTCGCTCGGCCAGTCGCCGCTCTACGCCGGATCAGTCTTCAACTTCTGGCGGCCGGGCTATGTGCCCCCGGCGACGACCGCACTCGGGTCCCGGGGGCTTGCGGCCCCGGAGTTCCAGATCGTCAACGAGGTGACGAACGCCGGCTACGTGAACTCCGTCTCCCAGGTGGTGAACTCCGGGATCGGGATCGGGAATGACGTCAAGGTCGCCTTCAGCAACGAGACACTGATCGCGGACAAGCCCGACCAGCTGGCGGACCGGCTCAACAAGCTGCTCCTGTCGGGCCAGATGAGCGGGACCCTGCGCAAGCGGGTCCTGGACGCGGTGAACTCCTATTCGATCTCGCCGACCGACGGCGTCCAGGCCAGCCAGGCCCGGTCCAACCGGGTCCGGGCGGCGGTCCTGATCGTCATGACCTCTCCCGAATACCTGGTGCAGAAATGAGGAGGGAAGCATGACCCGCCCTTCGCCCGCCACGCGGCGCCACTTCCTCCGGATGATGGCGGCGGCGGCGCCCCTCGGGGCCGCGGCGCCCTTCGCCCTGCAACTGGCGACCCTCGGTTCGGCGGCGGCCCAGTCCGCCCCCACCGGCTACAAGGCCCTCGTCTGCATCTTCCTGTTCGGCGGGAACGACAGCAACAACATGGTCCTGGCGACGGACTCCGACTCCTGGAGCCGCTATGTCCTGGCGCGGAATACGGGGAACGATCCCATCGCCCTCATGCCCCCCGGGACGCCGCCCGCCGCGGTCGGCAGCGTCTCGCCCGTCACGGCCAGGACGGTGACCCGGAGCACGCCGGAATTCCTGGGCGGGGTCCTGCCGGTCGCGCCGGTGACGCCCAATCCGGTCCCCGCGGGGACGAGCGCCTCGACGCGGACCTTCGGCCTGCACCCGGCCATGACGCCCCTCGTCCAGGGCGCTTCCAGCCCCTGGAACTCGGGACGCCTCGCCATCCTCGCCAATGTCGGCCCGCTGATCGTCCCCACCACCAAGACCCAGTACAAAAACCGCACCGTTCCCCTGCCGCTCAACCTGATGTCCCACAACGACCAGGTCTCGATCTGGCAGTCCGGGGCCGCGGAGGGCGCCCAGCGCGGCTGGGGCGGGCTGATGGCCGACACCATGCTGGCCCAGAATGGTTCGAGCGCCGTGTTCACCGCCGTCTCGGCGACGGGCAACGCCGTCTTCCTGGCCGGCGACACGGCCGTCCAGTACCAGATCTCGACCTCCACCCAGCCGGCGATCCAGCCCAACGCCGCCACGGGCGGCAACCTCTACGGTTCGGCGACCGCCGCCTTCGCCCTCTCGGACTCGATCCGCGACACCTCGGGCGCCAGCCTCTTCGCCCAGGACCACGCCGCCATGACCCGGCGGGCCATGGACTCCGCCCAGGCCCTGAACGCCGCCTTCGCCTCTGGGGCCGCCACCGCGGTTCCCGCGCCGACCCCCTATGTGAACCCCGTCACCGGCGCCGCCGAGGCCAACCAACTGGCCTTCCAGCTCATGACCGTGGCCCGGTCCGTGGCCGCGGCCCCTGTGCTCGGGATCACCCGCCAGGTGTTCTTCGTCGGCATGGGCGGCTTCGACACCCACGACGTGCAGAACCCGACCCACACCAACCTGATGGGCAAGCTCGCCCACGCCATGGCCTATTTCGACGGGGTGCTGGGCGGGATAGGCGGCATGGACATGCGGGCAGGCGTGACCACCTTCACCATGTCGGACTTCAGCCGCACCTTCAGCTCGAACGGCGACGGCACAGACCATGCCTGGGGCGGTCACCAGTTCATCATGGGCGGGGCGGTGCGCGGCCGGGACATGTACGGCCAGTTCCCGACCGTGGGCGTCGACCGGAGCGGCTTCAGCAATCCCGACATGAGCGGCAACGTCATCGTGCCCACCACTTCGGTCTACCAGATGGGGGCGACCCTCGGGAAATGGTTCGGGATCAGCGACGCCCAGTTGCTCACCATCTTCCCCAACCTCGGGAACTTCTCGCGGCGGGACCTCGGCTTCATGGTCTGACGCCCGGCGCCCTCCGGGCTGTTCCTCCCCCGGGCAGGACGACCTGGTAGGGGCCGAACCTCAGGTCCGGCTTCATGTAGTCGGTGGAGACGTACTGCGCGCCCGAGGCGAAGGCGGCCTCCCGCCGGGCCGTCTCGCCGGTCCGGGCCTCGACCGTGTCGGCGTCGGCGCGGGTCCTGACCACCATGCCGAGGTCCAGGGCCTGACGGATGCGCGCAGCGTCCTTCCCGGGGTCATTGAGCGTGACATAGGCCGCATAGGGCGCGGCCAGGTCGTCGGTGTTGACGAAGGCCGCCCGCCCTTCCAGCGAGGGCCGGCCCCGGCTGTAGAGCGCCACCTTCGCCGGGCCCTCGTCGATGGCGAAGAAGACCTTGCCCCGCGCCGCGCGAAGGGTCGGCCATCCCCCCTTCGCCACCGCCTCGCGCAGGCTCGCCCGGCCCTTCCGGACCTGGTCCGGCGTGATGAGGCGGGAGGGGCCGAACACCGCCCGGATCTCGGCGTCCACCTCGTCCATGCCCTGTTCATCGAAGGGCAGGAGGGGCGTTGCGCCGGGGACGGCGATCTGGTCGTCCTTGAGGTTCATCATGATGAGGAGGGGCAGGTGACCGGGGTTGCGGGCCGACCAGGCGCGGATCTCCTCCAGGCAGGCCCGGAAGGTCGGGCACACGCTGCGATAGTCGATGTCCGGGACGTGCATGACCTTCAGTCCGGGCGCGGACATGGGGCCGGCGTCGTAGTCGCCGCCGCCCGCCATCTTCAGTCCCAGGGGCCGGGCCCAGCGGCCGCCCTCGGGGTCGCGCACCAGGTCCAGCTCGATCTGCCTCGCCCCGGCCTCCAGCTGTTCGGTCAGGGGCGGGTGGCTGTAGTCGAGGCTGTCCGCCGTCCGCGGGCTCGCCGCCCTCAGGGTCTTCATCTCGGCGGGCGCAATCGCCCGCTTGTAGCTGTTGTGGGTGCCGACGACCTGCAGGGCGGTCATGGGCAGGGCGTCGACCGCCTTTCGCGTGCATCCCGGCGCTCCGGACGGGCGTTCCAGGTCGCAGCCCGGCGCAAGGGCGAGGGCGGCGGCGAGCAGGGCGGTGATCATGGGCGGGTCCTCCGTCTCGCCCCACCCTGACAGAGCCTGCCGGCCGCTTGAAGCCGCCTCAGCCGCCGCGCGGGAACTTCGGCCCCTCGGGGCGCCGCCAGGGCGGCTCGAGGCCCTCATAGCGCTCGCGGATCCCGGCGAGGGTGGCGGGCTGGTGCGGCGCCTGCCGGCGGGCGCTGTCGCCATGGCGCCAGCCGTAATCGGCGCCGAGATCCTCGGGCGGGGAGTCCGGCCTCAGTTCGCCGATGCGGCGATAGCGCCCGTCCTCCATCATCAGCCGCTGGACGACCTGGTGCTCGGGGCAGTTCCAGGCGCCTTCGACCCCGCCATAGCCGGTCAGGGCGCCCAGCCGGTAGAGCAGCTTGGAGGAGGCGGCCTCCAGCACCTCGCGCCGGGTCGACATCAGGTGGATCTCCTGCTGCCGCATCCAGGGCTTGACGCTGTTCATCACCAGGATCGGCCGCAGGTCATTGCTGCGGTTGACCCCCGTGCCGTGCAGGAGGCGGCCCTCGAAGATCATCACCGTGCCGGCCGGCGCCTCCAGGTTGATCGCCGGGGGCAGGGGGCGGTCGATCGGCTGGCCCGGGGGGATGTCGGCCAACAGGCGGTGCGAGCCCGGCACCACCAGGGTGCCGCCGTTGTGGGCCGAGGTATCCGCCAGGATGAACATGGTGTTCACGGTGAAGGGCGCGTCGGCGACGTGGAAGGGCGCCGTCCCCTGGTCCATGTGCAGCCCCTGCGGGTTGTTCCCCGGGTGGCTGATTATCGCGATGAAGGACGACATCAGGAAGTCGCGCCCCATGGTCTCGTTCAGCAGCTGCTCGATCACCGGCCCGCCCTGCACGCCGGCCGGATCGTGCTCGACGCACTGGACGAACTGCTCGCCCTTGTTGACCAGGCAGTGGATGAACTGGAGGCGGGGCAGGGGCTCATCCGGCCGGGGCGCGGCCCCCTGCCAGACCGCCAGGCCCGCGAGGCGCTCGGCCTCCGCCTGCTCCTCGACGCGGCGGCGCATGCGCGCCAGCTGGTCCGCCGAAAGCGCCTCGGCGATCAGGCAGTAGCCCCAGGTCCTGAGGTCCTGGCGCAGCCGGGCGATGTCGCGCACCGGCTTCGGCAGGTCGGCGTCCTTCCAGTAGTCCCGGGCCGCGCCGGAGGTGTTGAAGTAGAGGCCCTCGTCCTCGAGGTCGATGCCGGGCGTGGGCAGACCCTCCGGCGCCTTGGCGGGGTCGTGGTTGAACCCGCCGCGCGCGCCGGTGTGGAAGTCGCGCCGGTAGAGGCTCCGATAGGGCTCGCCGCTCTGCAGGAAGCCAGCGTACAGCTGCGCCTCCTTTGGGCTCGCCGCAGCGATGTAGTCGGGTGTGAACTCGACCGGAACTCCCGGCATGGCGCCTCCTCCCCGGAGGAATTTGAGTGTTGGGTTTACTTGTCCGGGAATCGCCGGGCGCTGGCAACCCCGCGAAACCTGATGTCGGGCCCTACAAATGGTCTTCCTTGCATGATGGGTATGCTTCTCGGCTTGCCGCGCCGGCGCCCGCGCCAGTATGCTCCGCCTCGGTGGAAGGCCCCGGGAACCAGGCTGGCCGCGCCGGAGGGAGAAGCGTCATGGACATGGCCGACTACAACGCCGCGCCGAACCTCGACCCCCTGATGCGGGACCTCGCGGCCTACGACCTCTTCAACCACGTGGCCGAGCTCGAGGCCTACGGCGTGACCGTGGTCCCGCCGGAGAAGTTGCGGGCCTCGGAAGGCTTCGCCGACCGGCTGCGCGACGCCATCCTGCGCACCTGGGAAAGGCGCACCGGGGGCCGGATCGGCGACTGGCGGACCGAGCCGCTTCCCCGGGTCAATACCCCCGGCAAGGGCTGGGACCTGATCGAGGAGGACGAGGTCTTCATCGAGGCGGCCACCAACCCCGTCCTTCTGGCCCTGGTGCGCTGGCTGTGCGGGGCCTCGGCCATCTTCGGCGGCCAGACCTGGATCCTGAAGGGGCCGGACGGCGCGCCCCTCGGCCTGCACAGCGACTCCCACGGCCTGCCGCCCGGCAGCGGGACCATCGCCCACATGTGCAACGCCTCCTGGCTGGCCACCGACTATGCGAGCGCCGACGACGGCCCCACCGTCTTCGTCCCCGGAAGCCACCAGTTCGGACGCGCCACCCTGCCGCACGAGGGACGGCTCAGCGAGACGGCCTTCCGCACCGTGCCGATCATCGGCAAGGCCGGATCGCTCGCCATCTGGAACGGCGCCACCTGGCACGGCGCGGCGCCCCGGACCACGCCGGGCCTCCGGGTCACCCTCGTGCAGAACTACTTCCGGCCCTACATGCGGACCATGATCAACTACCGGGGCCGGCTGCCCCAGGACCTCCTGGACCGCCACCCGGAGCTCGACCGCATCATCGGCCGGCCCCTCTACCCCTACGACGACCCGCAGGGGCCCGAGCCGGACCGCATCGCCCCCCTCATGCGGGCGGGAACCGATCCCTTCGCCTGAGACGCCTAGTCGGTCCTGGCCGCCGCCGCCGCGTCGAGCGCCGCCTGGGTCGCTGACAGCATGTCGTCGGTGATCCGCGGGTCAAAGCCTTGGAGTTCCTTCAGGCTCAGATAGCGGAA
>JAPOKE010000038.1 GCA_029977805.1 Phenylobacterium parvum
ATCCCGTCTCGACCACGCGGCCCGCCTCCATCACGACGATCCGGTCGGCCTTCAGCACGGTGGCGAGCCTGTGGGCGATCACCAGTGTGGTGCGGCCGCGCATGGCCTCGTCCAGGGCCTCCTGGACCAGCTTCTCGTTCTCGGCGTCGAGGGCGCTGGTGGCCTCGTCCAGCAGCAGGATCGGCGCCTCGCGCACCAGGGCGCGGGCGATGGCCAGCCTCTGCCTCTGCCCCCCGGAGAGCCCGCGGGCCCGTTCGCCCAGCGCGGTCTCGTAGCCCTCCGGCAGGGCCTCGATGAAGCCTGCGGCCTGGGCGGCCCGGGCGGCGGCCTTCACGGCGTCCGTCCCGGCCCCCTCGCGCCCGAAGGCGATGTTCTCGGCGGCCGAGCCGGAGAACAGGGGGCTGTCCTGGGCCACCAGGGCGGCCTGGGCGCGGATGTCCCGGGGGTCGGCCTGGCGCAGGTCCACCCCGTCGATCCGCACCGTCCCGGAGGCCGGGTCGTAGAACCGCAGCAACAGGCGGAAGACGGTGCTCTTGCCCGCGCCGGAGGGGCCGACCAGGGCGACGCGCTCGCCGGGGGCCACGGTCAGGGTGAAACCGTCGAGGGCCGGGGTCGCCTCCCGGCCGGGATAGGCGAAGACCACCTCCTCGAAGCGCACCTCGCCCCGGCCGGGCAGCTTCTGCGGGTCGGCGGGCGGGGCGATCCCGGGTCGCGCGGACAGGAGCTCGGCGATGCGCTCCATGGCCCCGGCGGCCTTCTGGACGTCGCCCCACATCTCGCCCAGGGCGCCGACCGAGCTGGCTGCGAAGACGGACAGGAAGGCGAACTGGAAGAGGGCGCCCCAGGTCAGCTCGCCCCTCTGGCCGGCGTGCACGCCCAGCCAGAAGACGGCGACGACGCCGCCGAACACCAGGACGATGGCCGCCGCCGTCATCACCGCCCGGGCGGACATCCGCCGAAGGGAGGTCCGGAAGGACCGCTCGACGGCGGCGCCGAAGCGGTCGGACGCCGCCTGCTCCCGGCCGAAGGCCTGCACGGTCTCGAGGGCGTCGAGGGTCTCGCCGGCGTGGCCGACCGCCCGGGCGAACTCGTCCTGGGTGGCCGTAGTCAGGTTGCGCAGGGGCCTCGCGAAGAGGAAGAGCGGCACCACCACCACCGGGATGATCAGCAGCACCAGCAGGGTCAGCTTGGGGCTGACCAGCAGCATCAGGACCAGGGCGCCGATCAGGATCAGGATGTTGCGCAGGAAGATGGAGGCCGAGGTCGCCAGCAGGTTCTCGATGATCTGGATGTCGGTCGTCAGGCGCGACAGCACCTCGCCGGTACGGGTGGCGATGAAGAAGGCGGGGTCCAGGGTCAGGATGTGGCCGTAGACGGACTTGCGCAGGTCGGCGACGATCCGCTCGCCCAGCCGGGTCACCCAGTAGTAGCGAAGGGCCGTGAAGAGGCCGAGGGCCACGGCCACGGCGCCCATCAGCCAGAACCAGGGGTCCACCGAGGCCCCGCCCCGGTTCGCGGTCAGGTGCTCCACCAGCAGGCGGATGGCCCCGCTCATGCCCAGTGTGGTGGCGGAGGTCGCCACCATCAGGACGCAGGCGATCACGGTCTCGGGGCCGTGGGCCTTCAGGATCGGCCACAGGGTGGCGAGGGCCCTGATGTTGCGGGTGGAGCCCCGGCGCTCGGCCGCCGACTCCATGTCCTGGGCCAGGGCGGAACCGGCGCTGGGGCGGCCCTCCACCGGGGATTCAACGGAACTCTGGGACATCCGGACCACGCCCTTGCTCTACCGGCGCCCTTTGCTGTAGAAGGCGCGCTTTCCGCCCCCCGGCTGGCCGTCGGGCGGCGGACTCAAACTGGCCGCTCCTTTACGTCGGATGCTCCCGAGATGAAACAAGACACCCATCCCGACTATCATTTCATCACCGTGGTGATGACCGACGGAACGAGCTACCAGACCCGCTCGACCTACGGGAAAGAGGGCGCGACCCTCAACCTGGACATCGATCCCAAGACCCATCCGGCCTGGACGGGCGGCAACCAGCAGCTGCTGGACCGCGGCGGCCGCGTCTCGCGGTTCAACGCCAAGTTCGGCGGCTTCACCCGCAAGTAGGCTTCAGCCTGCGAAGGCGGACCTCAGCCGGTCCAGCTGCGAGGCCACCGGGTTGGCCGGGGCCTCGACCTCGACGTACATTTGCCGGTCCATCCGGCTGACCCGCTCGAAGAGGCGGTCGATCCGCCGCGACAGCATGACGAGGGTCTCGGGCAGCCGGGGAGAAAGGCGCGTGGCGGCGTGCGACGCCAGCCTGTAGCGGGGCTGCGCTGCGGTCTCGGGCGGCGTCTCACCGTCTCGCACGGACTTCTGCACCAGCAGCCAGGACGAGACCTGCATCAGCCGGGTCGTCAGCCGCATGCTTTCGGCGACATAGTCTGCGGCGGCCTCGCGGCTCAGGCGGCGGGCCTCCAGCCGGCCGGCGCCGTCCAGGTAGCTCGAGGCCTCGGCGACGAGTTCCATGCCTTCGCGATAGGTCCGCTCGAAGAGCTCGGCGGCGGCCTGGTCAAGGACGATCCCGGCCCTGGCGGCGTAAGCCGGTCGTGCTCCCGAGGTCATCCCTGGCTCCTTCCCGGGACGCCCCGGGGCCTTTCGATTCGCGTCTGCGCACGCCCTGCCTGCGCGTTTTCCGACCGCCGGGCAAGGGGGGCCGGCAGGGGGGCGTCAGGCGCCCGGCTTGCGGAACAGGGCGTCCGCCGCCTCGCGCCCTGCGGCCTTGCGCTGCATCTGGGCGCGACAGCGGCTGATCTCGCCCTCCAGCAGGGCGATCCGCTCGTCCAGGTCGTCCACAGAAAAGAGCTCTAGGTCCTCCTTCAGGGCCTGTTCCAGTGCGACGCCCCGGCCGCGCCGGACCTCCTCGGCTTCGTCCATCACCGCCTCCCGATCCCTGTCCGCCCCTTGGCGGCGTCCCGAACTTGGTTCTATCTGGCGCCTCGCGCCGCCGGGGCGCAAGCAGGGGGGGAAGGTCGCATGGACCAGACGATGATGACGGCCATCGCCGTGGAGGGCGGACGCGGCGGCCCCGAGGCCCTGAAGCCGGCCAGCCTTCCCCGCCCGGAACCCCGCGAGGGCGAGATCCTGGTCCGCGTCGCGGCGGCCGGGGTCAACCGGCCCGACCTCCTGCAGCGCATGGGCGGCTATCCCCCGCCCCCCGGCGCGCCGGACACCCTGGGCCTGGAGATCGCCGGGGAGGTGGTCCGGGGCGCAGGACGCTGGCGGGCCGGCGACCGGGTCTGCGCCCTGCTGGGCGGCGGCGGCTACGCCGAGTACGCCGTCGTCGACGCCCGGCACGCGCTTCCCGTCCCCGACGGACTGACCCTGACCGAGGCCGCCGGCCTTCCCGAGACCGTCTTCACGGTCTGGGCCAACGTCTTCGAGCACGGAGCCCTGCAGGCGGGCGAGACCCTGCTTGTCCACGGCGCCACCTCGGGGATCGGCGTCACCGCCATCCAGATGGCCAGGGCCGCCGGAGCCCGGGTCATCGCCACGGCCCGGGGCGCGGCCAAGGCGGCCCGGGCCGTGGAACTGGGCGCCGACATCGCCATCGACGCCACCGCCGAGGACTTCGGCGCCCGGGTCAAGGACGAGGGCGGCGCCGACGTGGTCCTCGACATGGTGGGCGGGGACTATTTCGGGCGTGAGCTCGACGCCCTGCGGACCGGCGGGCGGATCGTGTTCATCGCCTCCCTTGGGGGCGGCGAGGTGGCCCTGCCCATCTTCAGGCTCATGCAGAAGCGCGCCGTGGTCACCGGCTCGACCCTGAGGCCCCGGTCCGCCGACGAGAAGGCGAGGCTGGCGGCCGCGATCGAGGCCCGGGTCTGGCCCTGGATCGCCTCGGGCCTGTTCCGGCCCGTGGTCGACCGCATCTTCCCCCTGGACCGCGCCTGCGACGCCCACGCCGCCCTCGAGGCGGGCGACCACGTCGGCAAGATTGTGCTGGAATGCCACGGTTAGCCGGCTTTCGTCTGAAATTGCGGCGCTCCCCCCGACTTGGCGCTTGACGGGAGTCGATCCCCAGGGGCCAAATCCCGGCAGTTCAAAAACGACGTCCCGACAACCGGGCCGTAGGGGAGGAAAAGTATGCGTTCCAGGTTCAGCCTGCTGGCGTCGACTGCGCTCGTCGCCTCAGCCATTGCTTCGGCCGCTGCGGCCCAAAACAGCAACACCATCGAGGAACTGGTCATCACCGCCGAGAAGCGGGAACAGAGCCTCCAGGACGTTCCCGTCGCCGTCACGGCCTTCACGTCGGAGCGTCGCGACCTCGTCGGGATCAACACCGTCGCCGACATCACCAACTTCACCCCGGGCCTGCAGTACTCGACCCAGCTCGACCGCATCAGCCTGCGCGGCGTGGGCCGCCTGACCAACGTGTTCGGCGCCGACGGCGCGGTGGCCATCTACTCGGACGGCATCTACACCTCCTCCACGGTCGAGGCGGGCAAGACGCCCCTTTTCGTCGACCGCACCGAGGTCCTGCGCGGCCCGCAGGGCACCCTCTACGGCCGGAACTCGATCGGCGGCGCGATCAACGTGCTGTCCAAGCGCCCGACCGAGGACTGGTACGCCGAGGCCCGGGTCAACCTGGCCAACTACAATCGCTACCTCCTCGAAGCCGCGGTCTCCGGCCCCACAGGGATCGACGGCGTGACCTTCCGCCTCGCCGCCAACCGCGAGAAGCAGACCGAGGGCTGGATCGACAACATCGTCCCCGGCATGCCCGACGAGGGCAACATCATCGACACGATGATGTTCGAGGGACAGCTGAAGTTCGAGTTCAATGACCGCTTCTCCGGCTGGATGAAGCTGGCCAGCATCAACTGGGACAACGGGTCCGGCGGTCCCGGCTCGCGCATGACCTGGACCAAGTCGGACACCTTCCCGACCTACCAGCAGGGCAATGGCGCCATCGTCCTGAACCCGGGCTATGGCTGCTACTCGGGCGGCTTCGCCACCAACGTCGTGAACGCCTCGCCCATGGGCTGCGTGAACCCGGCCGGCGCGGATCCGCGCAAGATCGCCTCGACGGTGCCCTACAAGGTGGCCCTGCGCGACACCTGGATCTTCGCCTCGGAGTGGAACTACCGCTTCGACACCATGGACCTGAAGTACGTGATGGGCGGGACCCGCTACCACTACTACCTGGATGGCCCGACGCCGGTGGACTTCACCGCGCCGATCACCTCCTACACCCTGCCGGGCGGCCTGGTGATCAACCCGCGCTATTCCTTCAACTACCAGGAGGACAAGCGCTGGTTCTCGCACGAGGTGAACCTGTCCTCGAACACCGACTCGCCCTTCCAGTGGCTCGTCGGCGCCTACCTGTACAAGGACTCCTACGAGCAGCCCGTCTACACCACCATGGCCGACCAGCCGCAGGTGAAGGGGCCGTTCGGCCTGCCGTCGACCTTCTGCGCCCAGACGGGCAACGCCTGTGCGCCGAACCCGCTGGGCCGGGTCTACGACAACAACCCGCACCTGGACATCACCTCCAAGGCGGTCTTCGGCCAGATCGACTGGCAGTTCACCGACACCTGGAAGATGACCGTCGGCCTGCGCTACTCGGATGACCACAAGGAGGGCTTCGAGGAGGTCCGCCTGCTCTGCTTCGCCGTGGCCTCCTGCTTCGCCAAGCCCGAGTTCAACCCGGTCGTCCCGGGCGGCATCCCGGTCGTCGACCTGACCCAGCTGCCCACCGTGGTCAGCGCGCCCGCCGCCGGGACCCCCCTGCCGGCCGGTGTCTCCAGCTACACCACCTATGACCGCGCCACCGGCATGGCCCGCCGGACCTATGACCAGTCCTGGTCGGCGACCACGGGAACGGTCGGCGTCCAGTGGGAGCCGGACTCCGACACCATGGCCTACGCCCGGTACAGCCGCGGCTACAAGGCGGGCGGCTTCCGCCTCGGCATCGACACCGTCCTGGGCGCCTCGCCCCAGACGGACGCCGAGTTCGCGGACTCCTTCGAGATCGGCCTGAAGAAGAACTTCTCAAACCTTCAGACCAACATGGCCCTGTTCCGGTACCAGTACACGGACGCCCAGGTGCCCCTGACGGTGGCCTCCACCGCCGGCGGCCTCGCCCAGGCCCAGTCGATCTTCTACAACGTGCCGGAGGCCATCTCGCAGGGCTTCGAGCTGGAGACCATCTGGCAGCCGATCGACAACCTGCAGATCCTGTTCAACTACTCCTACCTCGACGCCCACGTGACCAAGTCCAACGGCGTCATCGATCCGGCGGACCCCGCGGCCCTCGACAAGGACGCCAAGCCGACCATCACCACCGGGGCCACTGACATCTACACCGTCGGCCAGCCCAACGGCGGCTTCCAGCGCGGCCAGAACCTCGAGGGCAACCCCCTGCCCAACGCCCCCAAGAACAAGGTGGCCCTGAACGTGAACTACACCATCGAGACCGCCTCGATGGGCAGCTTCACGCCCTCGGTCAGCTACTCCTGGCGGGACGAGCAGTACGGGGCGATCTTCGAGCGCGACTATTACAAGTCGCCGTCCTGGGACCAGTGGGACGCCCGGATCACCTGGGTCGTGCCGGGCGAGAAGCTGAAGGTCATCGTCTGGGGCAAGAACCTGGCGGATGAAATCGGCTACGAAGGCGGCGCCGGCGCCGGCCGTCGGGCGGGCTCCATCTACCAGAACCCCCTGTTCGGCCAGCCCCAGCTGAACGTCACCCAGGGCGTCACCAGCACCTACCCGCTGACCGCCCCGCGGACCTTCGGCGTGGAGCTCCAGTACAAGTTCTTCTGATTGCCGAGCGACGGGCGGCGGACCTCCGCCGCCCCGACCTTCCGACGGGGCGCAGGGAAACCTCCCTGCGCCCCGTTTGCGTTTCCATTCCCGCTAAAGTCCGTACCGGCTTGACAAAATTTCCCCGGCGTCATGGCATGGCGGATGGGGGAGGAAGGAACGGCCGGGGGCAAACCCGGTCGCAAACCCGTTGTTGCGGGAGGCGGCATGACCGTTCAGGACGTCGACGAACCGGGGGCCCGGGGGGCCTACCGGACCCCCCTCTCCTTCGGGACCAAGGCCTTCTATGGCGCGGGTTCGATCGCCAACGGCGCCTATACGGCGCTGGGCGGCCTGACCATGTTCTTCTACAGCCAGGTCGTCGGGGTTCCGCCCCACATCGCCAGCCTGGCCATCTCGGCGGTCATCTTCATCGACGGCTTTTGGGACCCCCTGATCGGCCACGCCTCGGACCAGTTCCGCTCGCGGATCGGCCGCCGTCACCCCTTCATCTACCTGGCCCTCATGCTGGTGCCCGCGGCGATCTTCCTGCGCTGGCACCCGCCCGGCTGGGACGCCTCGGCCATGTTCTGGTACATCCTGGCGACCGGCCTCTTCGTGAACCTCGCCTGGAGCCTCTACGAGGTTCCGGCCGGAGCCATGGCGCCGGAACTCGCGCCGGACTATCACGAGCGGACGGTCCTGCTAGGCTACCGCTGGATGCTGGGCTCGCTGGGCACCGCCCTGGCGACCATCCTCATCTACGGCGTCTTCCTGCGAAAGACGCCGGAGCACCCTGTCGGGCAGCTCAACGCCGACGGCTACGGCCCGCTCTCCATCGCCATCACCCTGGTCTTCCTGGCGGCCGGCCTGACCATGGCGCTGGGCACCCAGAAGAAGGCGGCGGGCTTCCACCAGAGGCCCCATGACCCCGGCCGGACCTTCCGGGACGACTGGCGCGACGCGCTGGTCACCCTGACCAACCGGAACTTCCTGGTGGCCCTCTCGGCCCAGGTCATCGCCGGCCTGGCCTTTGGCATCGCCAGCGGCCTGACCCTCTACTTCCAGACCTATCTCTGGGAACTGAAGCCGCAGGACATCCTCATCCTGGCCCTCCTGGGGATACCCGGGCCGATCTTCGGCGGCATCATCGCCCCCCGGCTCGCCCGGCGCTTTGGCAAGAAGAAGGCGGCCATGGGCCTCTTCCTCACCAGCGTCATCTTCGGCCACACGCCCATGTTCCTGAAGCTGGTCGGCGTACTGCAGCTGAACGGGACGCCGGCCCTGCTCTGGGTGCTCGCCAGCTTCACCTTCGTCCAGACCGTCTGCGCCATCGCCGGCTACATCCTGGCCTCGTCCATGATCGGCGACATCGTCGAAGAGGTGCAGGTCCGCACCGGCCGGCGGGCCGAGGGGCTGCTGACCACTGCCGACAGCCTGCCCAGCAAGGTGGTCAACGCCCTCGCGGCCCTGGTTCCCGGCCTGATCCTCACGGCCGTCGCCTTCCCGACCAAGGCCCAGCCCAGCGAGAAGACCATGGAGCTGATCACCCAGGTGGCCTGGCTTTACCTGCCGACCGTGCTCGTCCTCTTCCTGGCCTCCATCTCGACCTGGGCCTTCTATCGGCTGGACGAGGAAAGCCATGTGCGGAACCTCGAGGCCATCGCGGGTGACGGAAATTGACCGCCGGGCCTGTCTTCACGGTCGCCCATGACGGCTGGGGCGAGCTCGTGCTCAACCGGCCGGAGCGGCGAAACGCCCTCGCGCCGGACTCCGCCGCAGCCCTTCGCGAGGGGCTCTCGGGGCTGCTGGCTTCGGGAGCGCGGACCGTCCTGCTCCGCGGCGAGAGCGGGACCTTCTGCTCGGGGTTGGACCTCGACCAGTTCAAGGGAGGCGCAGGGGCCGCCTGGTCACGGGACTGGACCGGCTTCCACCGGGACCTCTTCGCCTGTCCCGCCGTGGTGATCTGCGCCCTGGAGCGCTACGCGATCAACGCCGGCGCCTCCATGGCCCTCGGCTCAGATCTGATGGTGGCCGGCGAAGGCGCCGTGCTGACCGTGGGAGAGGCCGCGATCGGCATGCACGCCCCCATGAACCTGGCCTGGCTTCGCCTCCGGGCGCCTGAGGCGATCGCCGCCCAGCTGGCCCTCGGCGCCGGACGCCTCTCCGGGTCGGACCTGCACCGCCTGGGCCTGGCCTGGGCCCTCGTTCCCGACGCGGAGGTCCAGGACCACGCCCGGGCCGCCGCCGCGCGCATGGCCGCCTGGCCCGCCGGAACCCTGGCCGGGATCAAGGCCGCCCTTCGCCGGCCCCTTCCCCAGGAAGGGGATGTCTTCGACGCCGTCCAGGCCCGCCCGGGAGAAGGCGGGGCCGCCCCGACCCGGATCGCGCCCGCCCCCCGGCCTTGACATACCCCCTGCTCAAATGACCGTATCGCCGCCCAGACGAAGAGAGGCGCCCCCATGACCACGTCCGTTCCTGAAACCTTCCTCCAGCTCCGCACGGAGGTCACCGCCGACGCCTCGGAGCTGCGGCTGTCCCTGGCCCGCGTCCCGACGCCGAAGCCCGGCGACGGCGAGGTCCTCGTCCGGGTGCGCGCCACCCCGATCAACCCCTCCGACCTCGGCCTGCTCGTGGGCCCCGCCGACCTCGAGGCCGCCAGCGCCTCCGGCGCCGGGGAAGCCGCCGTCCTGTCCGCGCCCATCCCGCCGGCCCTTCGCCGGGCCGTCGCCGCGCGCGCCGGCGCCGCCCTTCCGGTCGGCAACGAGGGGGCGGGCGAAGTCGTCGCCGCCGGCGCCTCCCCGGAGGCCCAGGCCCTGCTCGGCCGCACCGTGGCCATCCTCGGCGGCGAGATGTACGCCGAGTACCGTTGCGTGCGCGCCGCCGACGCCCTGCTCCTGCCCGAGGGGACCGACCCCCGGGACGGCGCCTCCTGCTTCGTCAATCCGCTGACCGCCCTCGGCATGGTCGAGACCATGAAGCTCGAGGGCCATTCGGGCCTCGTCCACACCGCTGCGGCCTCCAACCTCGGCCAGATGCTGAACCGCATCTGCCTGGAGGACGGCGTGCCCCTGGTGAACATCGTGCGCAGCCCGGCCCAGGCCAAGATCCTGAAGGACCAGGGCGCGAAGGTGGTCTGCGATTCCTCCCAGCCCGACTTCATGGAGAGCCTGGCAGCGGCCCTGACCGAGACCGGCGCCACCCTCGGCTTCGACGCCATCGGCGGCGGCAGGCTCGCCGGCCAGATCCTCACCGGCATGGAGATCGCCTCCAACGCCCGCAACCCGGCCGGCTTCTCGCGCTACGGCTCGACGACCCACAAGCAGGTCTACATCTACGGCGGCCTGGACACCGGCCCGACCGAGCTGAACCGTGGCTTCGGCATGGCCTGGGGCCTTGGCGGCTGGCTCCTGACCCCCTTCCTGATCCGCATCGGCAAGGAGGCGGCCGACCGCCTCAGGGCCCGGGTCGTGGCGGGCCTGAAGACCACCTTCGCCTCGGGCTACACCACCGAGGTTTCCCTGACCGACCTGCTCAAGCCCGAGGTCGTCAGGGCCTGCAACCGCAAGGCCACCGGCGAGAAGTTCCTCGTCCGGCCCTGACCGGGAAAACACCCCGGCGGACCGGGTTTCCGCCGGGGGATTCGCATTGCCAAGGCCGGTCCGCGCGGCCATAACCACGAAGACAAAGGGAGGTTCTTCTCATGCGTGAAGCCGTAATCGTTTCCTATGCCCGCACGGGCCTGGCCAAGTCCGGCCGGGGCGGGTTCAACATGACGCCGCCGATGTCCATGGCGGCCCACGCGATCAAGCACGCGGTGGAGAAGTCCGGCGTGGAGAAGGACTTCGTCGAGGACTGCTTCCTCGGCAACAACGCCCACGGCGCCCCGAACATCGGCCGCCAGGCCGCCCTGCTCGCCGGCCTGCCGGTGACCACCGCCGGCGTGTCCGTGAACCGCTTCTGCTCCTCGGGCCTGCAGACCATCGCCATGGCCGCCAACCACATCCGCGGCGACGGCGCTGACTGCGTCGTGGCCGGCGGCGTGGAGAGCATCTCGGTCGGCGGCGGTCGCCTGCCCCCCGAGGCCATGGACCCGGAACTCGCCAAGATCGCCCCGGCCATCTACATGGCCATGATCGACACCGCCGACATCGTGGCCAAGCGCTACAAGGTCAGCCGCGAGGCCCAGGACGAATTCTCCCTGCGCTCGCAGGTCCGGATGGCCGCCGCCCAGCAGGCCAACCTGTTCGCCGACGAAATCGTCCCGATGAAGACCAAGATGAAGCAGGTCAACAAGGAGACGAAGGAAGAGACCATCGTCGACTACGTGGTGACCCGCGACGAGTGCAACCGTCCCGACACCACCCTGGAGGGCCTGGCCAAGCTCCAGCCCGTCATGGGCGAAGGCAACTTCATCACCGCCGGCAACGCCTCCCAGCTGTCCGACGGCGCCGCCGCGGTCCTGCTGATGGAAGGCAAGGAAGCCGAGCGCCGGGGCCTCAAGCCCCTCGGCCGCTTCGTCTCCTGGGCCGTCGCCGGCTGCGAGCCCGACGAGATGGGCATCGGCCCGGTCTTCGCCATCCCGAAGCTGCTGAAGCGCAATGGCCTGAAGGTCGACGACATCGACCTGTGGGAGCTGAACGAAGCCTTCGCCAGCCAGTGCCTCTACTGCCGTGACCACCTCGGCATCGATCCCGAGAAGTACAACGTCAACGGCGGCTCCATCGCCATCGGCCACCCCTTCGGCATGACCGGCGCCCGCCTGACGGGCCACGTCCTGCAGGAAGGCCAGCGCCGCAAGGCCAAGTGGGCCGTGGTGACCATGTGCATCGGCGGCGGCCAGGGCGGCGCCGGCCTGTTCGAAGTCTACAACTGATCGGCAAGGCCCCCGCCTCCGGGCGGGGGCTGACGCCTCAGCGCCTGTCGTGGCCCGCGCTCACCCGAGCCGGGCCATGACTTTTTGGATCACCTCTTCCGCGACGCCGGCCTCGGCCAGGACCTCGCGGGTGTGCTCGCCCAGCTTCGGCGCCCCGCGGGTCACCTCCGGCGCCCCCTCGGGGAAGCGGCCCGGCGCCGCCGGCGAGGCCATGCGCCCGCCCCAGCCGTCCGAGACCTCCACGGCGCAGCCCGTGGCCAGGTACTGCGGGCTTCCCACCACCTCCGACAGGCTCTGAAGGGGCGCCCAGGCCAGGTCGGCCTCGGTCAGGATGACCGCCGCCTCCGCCAGGGTCATGCGCGCGAAGGCGGCGTCCACCCGCGCGCGGATCTCCCGCACGATGTCGAGGTCCGTGGTCGGCAGGGCGTAGCGGGGATCGTCGATCACCTCCGGGTGGCCCAGCACCTTCATCAGCGTCGGATAGCAGGTGGGCCCCTTCAGCACGAAGGTGATCCAGCGGTCGTCCAGGGTCCGGAAGTAGATGCCGGAGATCGGGTGCGGCCGCAGGTTGCGGGGCTGGGTGGTCGGGGCCTCGCCGAAGCGCAGCTGGGTCGCCATGTCCCAGCCGAGGGCGTAGGCCGCCGTGCGCAGCAGCGAGCACTCCACCAGCCGTCCGCGTCCCGTCGCGTGGCGCTCATGCAGGGCCGCCAGGACCGAGGACAGGGTGGCCAGGGCCGTCGTGTGGTCGCCGAAACCCGGCCGGCAGGCGAAGGGCTCCTGGTCCGGGGGAATGTGCGAGCGCCCGACGCCGCTCTTGGTCCAGAAGACGGTGATGTCGAAGGCCGGCAGGTCCACGTCCGGACCCTCCAGGCCGACGCCGGAGACGCTGGCGTAGATCAGGCGGGGGAAGACGGACTTCAGGGCCTCGTAGTCCAGGCGGGCCCGCTTCAGGGCGCCCGGCCGCAGGTTGGTGATGAAGACGTCGGCGTCCTTCAGTATGGCCAGGAGGGCCTCGCGCCCCTCGGGGGAGGCGATGTCCAGGGCCACGCCGCGCTTGCCCCGGTTCTCCATGGTGAAGATGGGATTGCCCGGGGTCTCGGCGCTCTCCGGGAAGAAGGTGCGCGTGGCGTCGCCCCCCAGCGACTCCACCTTGATCACGTCGGCGCCCCAGTCGGCCATGACGGCCGCGCAGCCCGGCGCGGCGATCCAGGTGGCGAGCTCGACGACCTTCAGTCCCTGAAGCAGCATGGCGTTTCCCCCGGCGGCGTCTGTGCGCCCTTCCGCCGCCAAGATTGGCCCTGATTGACCGGCCCCACAAGCCGCACTATCCCCAAGGCGACGCCTGCCGGCCGTGTTCCGGCGACCGGCGCGGAGCCGCCCGATGACCACCGAACATCCTGCCGAAGAGGCCGCGCCCGCCGCCCCCTCGGGCCGGACGCCCAGCCGGCGCTACATGGCCCGCCGGGACGCCATCATCGCCTCGGCCATCCGTGAGATGAACCGCCACGGCGTCCGGGGCATGACCCTGGGCGACGTCGCCGCCCGCCTCGACCTCGTGCCCACCGGGGTCATCTACTACTTCCGCAACAAGGAGGACCTGGCCGCCGCCGCCTTCGAGCGCAGCATCGGCCGGATCCGCGAGCTGGCGGAGGCCGCCCGCGGCCACCCCACCGAGCGCGAGCGCGTCCAGGTCTTCATCGACCTCTTCATCGGCCTCCAGCAGCGGATCGAACTGGGCGAGGCCGAGCCCCTGACCGTCTTCAACGACGTGCGGGCCCTGAACTGCGACAGCGTCAACCAGGCCTATGTCGGCATGTTCCGGACGGTCCGCGCCCTCCTGGACCGGCGCGACAACCGCAGCCGGGCGGACCTGAACGGCCGCACCCACCTGCTGATCAGCGCCCTGACCTTCGTCAACGCCTGGATCTACACCTGGCGGGTGGAGGACTATCCGCGCATCGGCCAGAGGATCGCCTCCATCCTGCTGGACGGCATCCCCAGGGGCGGGAATGTGCCGGGCCCCCGCCTCCTTGACCTGCAGCCGGCCGGCGACGAGATCGACGAGGGCTCGGCCGAGCACTTCCTCCGCGCCGCCACCCAGCTGATCAACGACGAGGGCTATCACGGGGCCTCGGTCGACCGGATCTCGTCCAAGCTCAACGTCACCAAGGGCGCCTTCTACCACTACAACGCCACCAAGGATGACCTGGTGGTGGCCTGCTTCCAGCGCACCTTCGACGTCCTCTGGCGGGCCATCGACGCCGCCGAGGCCGCCGGCGGCGAAGGCCTGGAGGTGATCCACTCCCTGCTCCACGCGGTGGTGCAGCTCCAGGTCGGCCCCGCCCCCCTCCTGCGGACCAGCGCCCTGTCCACGGTTCCCGAGGACATCCAGGCCGACTTGATGTTCCGGCTGCGCCAGATCTCCATCCGCCTGGGCTCCATGCTGTGCGACGGCATCGCCGACGGCTCGGTCCGGCCGCTGGACGCCAGCATCACCGCCCAGATCCTCACGGCGGGCATCAACGCCGCCTCCGAGCTGGCCTGGTGGCAGCCGGGCGAGAAGCCGGAGGTCGTCGGCGCACACCTCTTCGTGGACGCCATGGTGCGCGGCGTCATCCACCCCTGAGCCGGGAAAGAAGGCGCCGGAGACGGTCAGCCGCTCCGGCGCAGTTTCAGCTTCAAGAGGAGTTGCGGTGAAGCTGGGTCAGTGAACCCGGCGAAGCACCCGTCCGGCGCGTTCGCCCGTGTGCTGGTCGTCCTCGATGTTCACGCCGCCGTTGACGATGGTGGCGCGATAGCCCCGGGCCCTCTGGATGTAGCGCGGCGCGCCGCCCGGGAAGTCGTTGACGATCTGCGGCTGGAGGCTGCGGAGCTCCGCCAGGTCGATGACGTTCACGTCCGCCCTCTGGCCGGGGGCCAGGACCCCGCGGTCGGACAGGCCGAGCACGCGGGCGGGCTCCGCCGTGATCCGCCGCACGCCCTCCTCCAGGGAGTACACGCCGCGGTCGCGGACCCAGTAGGACAGGACGAAGGTCGACCAGTCGGCGTCCATGATCTGCGACACGTGGGCGCCGGCGTCGCCGAGGCTGGGCAGGATGTTGCGGCTGGCGAAGAGGTCGCCCAGTTCGTCCAGGTTCTGGCAGAACATCCTCAGGTTGAAGAGGCCCCGGCCCTCGGTGGCGAGGGCCTGGTCGAGGAAGATCTCCACGAAGCTCCTGCCCGTGGCCTCCATGACCTGGCGCATGTTCTGGTCGACCTCCTGGCCGTGGTCCGGGCTGTCGCCGGCGCCGAGGTCGTAGATGGTCGCCAGCTCCTTCCAGCCGTCGGTCCGGCGGCCCTCGGCGATGAGGGCCTCCCGGGTGGCGGCGTCTCGGATCGCCGCCAGCCGGCCGGCGAGGTCCAGCTTGCGGATGCGCTCCCAGGTCTCGCCCCGGAAGGGCAGGTGCGACTGGAGGCCGAACATGAAGCCGGTGCCGCGGACCTGGATGATGGCGGTCATGTCCCGCTCGCCGATCATCTGGTCGAGGAACTGGGCGCCGCCGCGGCCCGCGCCCTTCTGGGCCCCCACGCCCCAGCTGAAAAGGACCCGGGCGCCGGCGTCGGCGATGGCCTGGAGGACCTCGGGTGAGGCGCCCACGGCCTGCATCAGCCCGCCACGGGCGGCCACGGTGCGGGCGATGGCGATGAGCTCGGAGACGTCGGCGAAGGTGCCCGGGATGGAGCGGCCGTCGGGCGCCTTGTGCGGCTCGTAGCGGTTGGTGGAGAAGCCGAGGGCCCCGCGGTCCATGGCCTCGCCGACGATGGCGCAGATCCGGTCCAGCTCGTCAGGCGTCGCCTGGTCGGTGAAGGACCGGTCGCCCATCACGGCGTAGCGGACCGCGCAGTGCCCCACCAGGCCCGCGACGTTGATGCCCGGGCGGATGCCCTCGAGGGCGTCGAGGTAGCCGCCATAGTCCTCCCAGGTCCAGGGCAGGCCGGACAGGATGGCTTCCCGGGGGATGTCCTCCACCGTCTCCATCATGGCCGCCAGCAGGGGTCGGTCGGCGGGCTTGCAGGGGGCGAAGGTCAGGCCGCAATTGCCCAGGAGGGCGGTGGTCACGCCGTGCCAGCTGACCGGGGTCAGGTCCGGGTCCCAGCCGATCTGGGCGTCGAGGTGGGTGTGCAGGTCGACGAAGCCCGGGGTGACGATGCAGCCGGCGGCGTCGATCTCGCGCCGCCCGGCGGCCTCGACCTTGCCGACGGCGGTGATCAGGCCCCCGTCGATCGCAATGTCCGCGGACCGCGCCGCCGCGCCCGTGCCGTCGACGACCGAACCGCCCCGGATGACCAGGTCATGCACCATGGATTCCCCCCGTCTCCGCACCCGATGCAGCGCGGAACCTGAAATGCGCCCGTGATGGCGAACAGACGCTTATCCTCACGGGATACCGTTCGCTCAAAATTCCATGGATTCCGCGGGTCGTCAACCGCAGGCGGTCAGCCCCCGGCCATGGCCCGGGCCACGAGGTCGGCCATGCCGTGCTCGTAGGCCTCCTCGGGATGCGCCCGGACCGCCTTGTCGAGGGCCACGGCGTCGGGGCCGACCAGGATCCGCCAGCGCTCCTCCCGCACCCCGTCCAGGATGATCTTCGCCGCCTCGGCGGGCGGCAGGCCATTGTCCCGGAAGGCCTCGGCATAGGCCTTGATCTCTTCCTGCTGCCGTTCCGCAGGGGCGTAGGCGAGGATTGAATTGATGGCGATGTTGGTGCCGATGTGGCCCGGCATGACCACGCTGGCCTTCACGTGCGGGGCGTTGTTGCGGAAGTCGTTGATCAGGGCCTCGGTGAAGCCCTTCACGGCGAACTTGGCCGCGGAATAGGCCGTGTGGGAGGTCTGCGGCCCCAGCGAGGCCCAGAAGCCGTTGACCGACGAGACGTTGATCATGTGCGCCTCGGGCGCCTTCAGCAGCATCGGCAGGAAGGCCCGGGCGTTGTAGTAGACCCCGAACCAGCAGACGGCGAAGGTGCGATCCCACTCGGCCCGGGGCGTATTGATCATGCTGCCGCCGCCGCCGATGCCGGCGTTGTTGAACAAGAGGTGGACGTGGTCCGTCTCGTGCTGCTCGCCCGTATGGTCGCGGAAGGCCAGGGTCTCCTTTTCCTGGGCCACGTCGGCGACGAAGGTGGAGATCCGGACCCCCTGGACGGCGGTCTTCTCGGCCAGGCGCACCGTCTCGAGCATGTCCGCCTCGCGGATGTCGCACATGGCCACGCTGCAGCCCTCGGCGGTCAGGGCCTGGACGAGGGCCCGGCCGATGCCGCTGCCGCCGCCGGTCACCACCGCGATCTTGCCGCTGAAGTCCCTCATCGCATTCCTCCCTGCCGCCCCGGTTCCCCCGGGGGCGTTTGATTGTCAGCCGCCGCGCTCGGCGCGGTGCTGGTTGGCCACGCCCTTCAGCAGGGCCTGGGTCTCGGGCTGGGCCATGAGGTCGGCGAAGAGCCGCCCCTCCAGCTTCAGCATGTCCATGGTCACGGGCGAGACCGCCTCGCGCGCAAGCCGCTTGATGTGGGCCACGGCCCGGGCCGGCCGGCTGGCGATCTCCCGGGCGATGCCGAGGGCGCGGTCCAGGGCGGTCTCGGGGCTGTCGGCGGGGACCACCTCCTGGAAGACGCCGAGCTGCAGCATCTCCTGGGCCGAGACAAGCCGCGGGCGCAGCATCATCTCCAGGGCCCGGCCCCGGCCGACGATGGCGGTGAGCCTCTGGGTGCCGCCGCCGCCGGGCAGGATGCCCACCGACACCTCCGGCAGGCCGAAGCGGAAGGGTCCGTCCTTGGCCACCCGGATGTCCGCCGCCAGGGCGAACTCCAGCCCGCCCCCCGCCGCCGAGCCGTTCAGGGCGCAGATGAAGGGCTTGGGCAGGTGCTCCAGCTCGTAGAGGATCTCGGCCATGGGACGGTCCCAGCCGCCCCCGCCGCCCCGGGTGTTCTCGTCCAGCTCCTCCACCGAGAAATGCCGGATGAAGTAGGTGGAGTCCGTCCCCGTGAAGACGATGGCGCGGACGGCGTCCGAGCGCAGGTCCGGCATCATCCGGTTGAGCTCGTTCATGGTGGCCGGCGTCATCACCTCCAGCGGCGGGTTGCTGAAGGTGATGACGGCGATCCCGTCGCGGAGGTCGAGGGAGAGCTGTCCCATGCCCGCGCTCAGCTCACTTCGAGGCCCGGCAGGTCCCCGGACTCCCGCCAGTTGGCGAGGATGCGGAAGTATTCAATCGGTCCGCCGCCGTAGTTCGTGTTCTGGGCGTTGGCCAGGTAGGGCTTGCCCTCGTTGTTGTAGTAGCCGGGGGTGCAGGCCTCGAGATAGGCCTGGTTGTTGCGGGCCTTCTCGATGATGGTCGCCACCCAGTCGGACTCGGCCTGTTCGGAGGGCTCGGCCGCACGGCCCTGGCGGGCCTTCACCTGGTCGATGATGTAGGCCGTGTGGCCCGCCTGCTCGCGCAGGTTGTGCGGGTAGTTGGCCGTGAACCCGCCCTGGGTCGAGCCGAGGAAGAAGAGGTTGGGGAAGCCCCGGACCATCAGGCCGTGCAGGCTGCGGACCCCGTTGGCCCAGGCCTGGCTGAGCGGCTTCCCGCCCCGGCCGTGGATGTCATAGCCATAGCGGCGGCTGAAGCTGGTGCCGACCTCGAAGCCCGTGGAGAAGATCAGGCAGTCGATCTCATGGGCGACCCCGTCGACGACCACGGCGTTCTCGGTGATCCGCTCGACGCCCTTGCCGTTGGTGTCCACCAGCTTGACCGTCGGCCGGTTGAAGGCCTGCAGGTATTCGTCGTGGAAGCACGGCCGCTTGCAGAACTGGCGGTACCAGGGCTTCAGGGCCTCGGCCGTGGCCGGGTCCTTGACCACCGCCTCGGCCCGGGCGCGGATGCGCTCCATGGTGGCGAAGTCGGCGATCTCCATCAGCTCGGCCAGCTTCTCGGGCGACAGGCCCGCCGCGCCCTCCTTGCGGGCGATGAAGATCAGCTCGCGGAAGGCCTCGGTCCAGCCGTCATTGACCAGGTCCTCCTCGGCGTAGCCGCCGCTGACCAGCAGGTTGAAGTTGTCCATCCGGTGGTTCTGCCAGCCGGGCGGCAGGGAGCGGACCCAGTCGGCGTCGATGGGCTGGTCGTTGCGGACGTTCACCGCCGAGGGCGTGCGCTGGAAGACGTAGAGCTGGCCCGCGCCCTCGGCCAGGTGCGGCACGCACTGCACGGCGGTGGCGCCGGTGCCGATGATGCCGATCCGCTTGTCGCCGATCCGGTCGAGGCCGCCGAGCACCGAGCCGCCGGTGTACTCATAGTCCCACCGGCTGGTGTGGAAGGCGTGGCCCTTGAAGGTCTCGATGCCGGGGATGCCCGGCAGCTTGGGCTTGTTCAGGGGGCCGTTGGACATGACCACGAAGCGGGCGCGCATGGCGTCGCCGTGGTTGGTCGAGATGATCCAGCGCTGGGCCTCTTCGTCCCAGGACAGGTCCTTGACCGAGGTCTGGAAGCAGGCGTCCTCGTAGAGGTTGTAGTGCCGGGCGATGCGCTTCGAGTGCTCGTAGATCTCCGGCGCCTTGGTGTAGCGCATCTCGGGGATGAAGCCGGTCTCCTCCAGCAGGGGCAGGTAGACCAGGCTCTCGATGTCGCAGGCCGCGCCGGGATAGCGGTTCCAGTACCAGGTGCCGCCGAAGTCGCCGGCCGCCTCGATGATGCGCACGTCAGAGACGCCGGCCTCCTTCAGCCGCGCCGCCGCCAGGAGGCCGCCGAAGCCGCCGCCGATCACCACCACCTCGACCTCGTCGGTGAGGGGCGCGCGCTTGATGGGGGCCTCGATGTAGGGATCGTCGCCGAAGTCGGCGAACCGGCCGGCGATCTGCAGGTACTGCTCGTTTCCGTCGGGGCGGATGCGCTTGTCGCGCTCGGCGCGGTAGCGGTCCCGGAGGGCGTCAGGGTCGAAGGGCACGTCGTCCCGGGTGAGAACCTTTCCGCTGCTGGCCGCGTCGCTCATGCCTTGCCTCCCTGCCGCGGGAACTGACCCCGCGTAAGCCTGTTTTGATACTGCGGTATGAAGCGTCTCACCCCGCCTTCCGGGGGTCAAGAGTCACGCGCCCGGACGATCCGCCGTTGACGCCGGGGCCCCTCGGGCCTGAAACTGAACACAGGGTATCAGCAGGCCGCCAAGGCCTGCGGAGCAGGTCGGGAGGAAGGGCCATGGGCCACGACATCGTCATTCGCGGCGGGAACATCGTCGACGGGACCGGGGCTGCGGCCTTCGCCGGGGACGTCGCCATCGAGGGCGGCAGGATCGTCCAGGTCGGCGGCAAGGCCGGGCCCGGCCGCCAGGAGATCGACGCCGACGGCCTGACCGTCACCCCGGGCTTCGTGGACATCCACACCCACCTAGACGCCCAGATCGGCTGG
>JAPOKE010000039.1 GCA_029977805.1 Phenylobacterium parvum
CGGATTGATGTCGCCCCAGAACGGATTGATGTCGCCCCAGGAGGGTGTGAGCGGGCGCGCTGTCGTGGGCGTCGGGTTCGTCGGGACCAGGATGGCGGTCGTCGTCGTGGTCGGCGCTGTCGTTTTTGTCGTCGTCGTCGCGGACGGCGTTGAAGTCGTCGTGGACTTCACAGCTGTGGAGGAGGCCGCAGCCGGCGTCGTCGTGGTGGACTTGGCGGCCGTCGCAGAGGCGTTCATCGCCGCAGGCGTGGTCGTCTTCGAGGTCGCGGCCGTGGGGGCCGTGGACTGCGCATGCGCCTGAACGGCGAGGAGGGAGACTCCCGCCATCGCGGCCAGGGCGATGGAGCCGTTACGCTTGCGGAACCTGCGGGACATGACCTGCTTCCTTTGGTCGGAATGACACTGGTGAGCAGCTTCCGTATACGAGTCCATGGGTTAATGGAAGTTAACGGGAATGAGTAAAAATCACATTAACCATATTTATCCGACCCGGTTTGGTTGGCTCGATCCTTGGTGCTCTGTATCTTTGTAAACGAGATATTAAAAACAAATATTAACAGAAGTTATCGCTGTTCTCGGTAGCGAATCTAAACGACCCAAGTAGATCGTGAAGACTGTATTGTTTCATAATGCAAAGTCTTGATCACTTATCATGATCATTGAAGACAGAAGACAAGCCGCTGTCCTGCTCCGGGACAGTACGGAGTTGGCTAGGCCCTGATCTCGACGATGAGCGGGGTGTGGTCGGACGGTTTGTCCCAGCCGCGGGGCGCGCGGTCGATCCGGCATCCGGCCAGCCGGTCCGCCGCCTGGGGCGACAGAAGGGCATGATCGATCCGGATGCCGTTGTTCTTCGGCCAGGCGCCTGCCTGGTAGTCCCAGAAGGTATAGCCGCCGGGGCCTTCGCCGGCCTCGGTCCAGGCGTCCGTCAGGCCCAGCCAGAGCAGGGCGCGCAGGGCCTCGCGGCTCTCGGGCTGGAAGAGGGCGTCTCCCGTCCACTCGCCGGGATTGGCGGCGTCGAGCGGCCCCGGGATGACATTGTAGTCCCCCATCAGGGCCAGGGGTTCCTCGAGCTTCAGGAGCTCCGCGGCATGCCGGTGCAGGCGCGCCATCCAGGCCAGCTTGTAGGCGAACTTCTCCGACCCCAGCGGATTGCCGTTCGGCAGGTAGATCGAGGCGACGCGCACGGGACGCGGGCCCGACACCACCGCCTCGATGTAGCGGGCCTGGTCATCGGAGGGATCACCGGGCAGGCCGCGGACGACGTCCTCCAGCGGGTGCCGCGCGAGCAGGGCCACGCCGTTGTAGGTCTTCTGTCCGTGGACCGCGACGTTGTAGCCCAGCCGCTCAAAGGCCTCGGCGGGGAACTTCTCGTCGACGCACTTGATCTCCTGCAGGCAGGCGACATCCGGGCGCTCGGCCTCGAACCAGCGCAGGACGGTCTCCAGGCGGGCGTTGACCGAGTTGACGTTCCAGGTGGCGATCCGCACGGGCTCAGATCGAGAAGCTGACGCCGCAGCCGCAGCTGGACCGGGCGTTGGGATTGCGGACGCGGAACTCCGCCCCCGCCAGCTCGTCGACGAAGTCGATCTCCGATCCCTTGAGGAGGACCAGGCTGATCTCGTCCACCAGGGCGGCGGCGCCGTCACGCTCGATCCGCAGGTCGTCGGAGGCCGCGGCCTCGACAAGGTCGAACTGGTACTGGAAGCCCGAGCAGCCTCCGGCGTCGACCCCGACCCGCAGCATGAGGGGGCGGCCCTCGAGGCGCGAGAGCTCGGCGATCCGCTGCGCCGCAGCGGCCGAAAGGGATATGCCCGGGGCGTTCAAGACTGCATCCTTGGTCATAGTCCTCTATATGAGCCGGGTTTGGCCGCCTTGGAAGGGGCCGCCGCCAGGGAGCCTCCGTCCGAATGCCCGTCCCCAGCGCCCCCTACGCCCAGAGCGCCGTCGCCTCCCGCGGTCGCCGCCACGATGAGCCGGAGAGCCGCACCCGCACGGCCTTCGCCCGCGACCGGGACCGGATCATCCACACCACCGCCTTCCGGCGCCTGAAGGAGAAGACCCAGGTCTTCGTGGCCCATGAGGGGGACCACTACCGGACCCGCCTGACCCATTCGCTGGAGGTGGCGCAGATCGCCCGCTCGGTGGCCGCCGCCCTGGGCCTGGAGGCGGACCTCGCAGAGACCATCGCCCTGGCCCACGACCTCGGCCACCCGCCCTTCGGCCACGCCGGCGAGGACGAACTCGACAGCGCCATGCAGCCCTTTGGCGGCTTTGACCACAACGTCCAGACCTTCCGGGTCGTCACCCGGCTCGAGCGGCGCTACCCGCGCTGGGACGGCCTGAACCTGACCTGGGAGACCCTCGAGGGGATCATCAAGCACAACGGCCCGGTGACCGCCCGCCTCGAGCGCCCGTCCTGGAGCGCCGTGGCCGAGTTCGACCGCGACTATCCGCTGGAGCTGGGCGGCTGGGCCTCGGCCGAGGCCCAGGTGGCCGCCCTGGCCGACGACATCGCCTACAACAACCATGACGTCGACGACGGCCTGGTGGCCGGCATGTTCACCCTGGACGACCTGCTGGACGTGCCCCTCATCGGTCCCATCCTCCATGGGGTGCGCAGGGACTATCCGGGCCTCGACGCCGCCATCGTCCGCATGGAGGCGGTGCGGCGCATGATCGGCGCCATGGTCGACGACGTCATCGCGGAGACCACCCGGCGGGTCGCCGAGACCGGGGTCGGCTCGGCCGAGGCCGTACGGGCCCTCGATCACGCCCTGGTGGCCTTCTCCCGCCCCATGCTGGAGGACCTCTCGGCCCTGCGCGAGTTCCTGATGAACCGGATGTACCGGCACTGGCGGGTCAACCGGACGCGCAGCCAGGCCCGCCGCATCCTGGCCGAGATGTTCCAGCTCTTCATGTCCGAGCCCGACGTCCTGCCGCCGGAGATCTACGCCACGCTGGAGGGCCGCGATGCGGCGTCCCGGGCGCGCAGGGTGTGCGACTACATCGGCGGCATGACCGACCGGTTCGCCATCGAGGAGCACCGCCGGCTCTTCCAGCTCGAGGCCTGGGCCTGACGACACCCGGGGTGCGCGCGCCGGGGTCCGGCGGCTAGACTGCGCGCCAGGCCGCAATCCGTGATGATTCGCGCGGCCGGCACGGGGAAGGGCCATGTCTGACCACGATCGCGGCGGCCCGCCGCATGATGAACCCCTGGCCTTCGACCGCCGGGACCAGCCGGCGACGCGCGGGCCCGCGCCCCTGACCCTCATCCTCTCCGTCCTGCTGCTTCTCGCCCTGGCCGTCGCCATCTTCGCCATCTACCGCGGCGGCCTGTCCGAAGGGGCCCGCGCGCCCAAGGCGATCGGCGCGCCGGTCGGCGATCTCCGCGAGGCGGCTCCGGCGACCGCCGGCGATGTCGATCCCGCGGCAGGCCTCAAGATCTACCAGCAGGCGGAGGGCGAGCCTCCGCCCCTGCAGCCCAACTTCACCCCGCCGCCCGAGCAGCCCCTGCCCAGGCCGACCGCGCCGGTCGCCGTCGCGCCGCCGCCCGTGGCGACGACGCCTCCGCCGGCCGCCGCCCCAGCAGTCGCCTCGCCCCCGCCGGCGCCGGTCACCGTGCTGCCGAAGCCTGCGGCCCCGGCCCCTGCGCGGCCGCCCGAGGCGGAGGCCAAGCCCCCGCAGGCCCCTAAGCCGGACCCCAAGCCTGTAGCCAAGCCCGAACCCGCAGCGCCCAAGCCCGTCGCCGGCGGCGGGCCCGCCAGCGTCCAGATCGGCGCCTTCTCCTCGGCGGAGATCGCTGACCGGGAATGGAGCGCCGCCGTCGCACGCGCCGGGGGCTCGGGCCGGGGCAAGCGGGTCGAGAAGGTGGAGCGCGACGGCTCGACCCTCTACCGGACCACTGTGACGGGCTTTGCGGACCGGGCCGCCGCCCAGGCCTTCTGCGACCGGCTCAAGTCGGCCGGCAAGTCGTGCTTCGTGCGATGAGGACCTCCGCAGCCATCTATGGTTGCCTCGGGCCGCGCCTTGGGGCCGACGAGATCGCCTTCTTCCGGGACGTCCGGCCCTGGGGCTTCATCCTTTTCGCCCGCAACATCGAGGGGCCCGACCAGGTGCGAGGCCTGGTCGCCGCCCTGCGCGAGACGGTCGGGCGCGACGACGCGCCGGTCCTGATCGACCAGGAGGGGGGACGGGTCCAGCGCTTCGGCCCGCCCCACTGGCGCCGCTATCCGCCGGCGAGGGTGCTCGCCAGTGTCGCGGGAGGCCCCGCCGCCCGCCGCGAGGCCGTCCGGCTGGGCGCCCGGCTCATCGCCGACGACCTCCACGCCCTGGGCGTCAATGTCGACTGCGCCCCGGTGCTCGACGTGCCCCAGCCCGGCGCCCACGACATCATCGGCGACCGGGCCTATGGCGAGACCCCCGAGGAGGTCGCCGTTTTGGGTCGCGCCATGGCTGAGGGCCTGCTGGCGGGCGGGGTCCTGCCGGTGATCAAGCACATCCCCGGGCACGGATGGGCCGCCTCGGACAGCCACTTCGACCTGCCGGTCGTGGACGCCTCCGCCGAGGCCCTCCGGCAGACCGACTTCGCACCCTTCCAGGCCCTGTCGGACATGCCCCTCGCCATGACCGCGCACGTCCTCTACCGGGCCTTCGACCGGCGCCGGCCCGCCACCACCTCCCGCCGCGTGATCCGGGGCCTGCTCCGGGAGGAGCTAGGTTTCAGCGGCCTGATCATGAGCGACGACCTGTCCATGAAGGCCCTCGACGGAGAGATGGCCCGCCGGGCCCGCCAGAGCCTGTCGGCGGGATGCGACGTCGTCCTGCACTGCAACGGCGACATGGCCGAGATGAAGGCCGTCGCCGCCGGTGTGGGCGCCCTCTCGGGAACCGCCGCCCGCCGGGCCGAGGCGGCCCTTGCCCGGATCCCCCGCCGCACGGAGCCCCTCGACCGCCGCGAGGCCGAGGCCCGCTTCGACGCCCTGCTCGCCGGGGCGCCGGCGTGAGCGAGGCGGAGTTCCAGCCGCGCCTCGACTTCGAGGCGGCCGAGGGCGCCGCCCTCGATGGCGAGGCCCTGATCGTCGACGTCGACGGCTATGAGGGGCCCCTCCACGTCCTCCTCGCCCTGGCCCGGAGCCAGAAGGTTGATCTCGTCAAGATCTCCGTGACCCGGCTGGCGGACCAGTACCTGGCCTTCGTCCAGCAGGCGCGGCGGCGCAGCTTCGCCCTGGCGGCCGACTACCTCGTCATGGCCTCCTGGCTGGCCTTCCTGAAGTCCCGCCTGCTCCTGCCGCTGGTCCCAGAGCGGCCGCAGGCCGAGGAGGCGCCGGCCGAGGAAGTCGCCGCCCAGCTGGCCTTCCGCCTCGCAAAGCTCGACGCCATGCGGCGCGCCTCGGAGACCCTGCGCGCCCGGCCGCAGCTGGGGCGCGACGTCTTCGTCCGCGGCGATCCCGACGCCCTCCAGATCCTGCCGTCGACCCGTCTCGAGGGCGACCTTTACGCCCTCATGCAGGCCTATGTTGAGCAGAGGCGGCGTACGGACACGCGCAGCTACCGCCCGGCGGTCCCGAAGGCCTACGCGCTGGAGGCCGCCCGCGACCGCCTGCGTTCCCTGTTGCCCGAACTGGGCCGCTGGACCGCCCTGGCCGGGGTGGCGCCGCAGCCGCCCGCCGGGCTCGAGGAGGCGCCCAGCCGCGCCTCGTATGTCGCCTCAACCCTCTCGGCGAGCCTGGAGCTTGTCCGCGAAGGGGCGCTGGAGGCGAGGCAGCTCGAGGCCTTCGCCGACATCTATCTCCGCCGCCGGACGGGCGCCCTCGCATGACCGGGGAAGGGGAGGCCGCGTCGGTCCCGGATCCCGCCGAGACGGAGCGGCGGGTCGAGGCCCTCCTGTTTGCGGCGGCGGGTCCCCTAAGCCTTGACGACCTTGCGCGGCGTCTCCCGGAGGGTTCCGACGTCGAGGGCGCCGTCGCCGCCCTGCAGGCGCGCTATGCGGGGCGCGGGGTCGAGCTGGCCTGCGTCGCCGACCGCTGGCGACTCCAGACGGCTCCCGACCTGGCCTTCCTGATGACCATCGAGCGTGAGGAGCCGCGGCGGCTCTCCCGTGCGGCCCAGGAGACCCTCGCCATCATCGCCTACCACCAGCCGGTGACCCGGGCAGAGATCGAGTCCGTGCGGGGGGTCCAGGCCAGCCGGGGGACCCTGGACGTCCTGCTGGAGCTCAAGCTCGTCCGCATGCGGGGCCGCCGCCGGACCCCGGGGCGTCCGGTCACCTACGGCACGACGGACGCCTTCCTCGAGCATTTCGGACTCGCCAGCCTCGCGGACCTGCCCGGCGCTGCGGAAATGCGGGCGGCGGGGCTGCTCAGCCTCGATCTGCCCGCGGATTTCAACGTGCCCACCCCGGGCCTCGCCGCCCCGGAGGAAGACCCCATAGAGGATGGAGAGGATGCCCCGGAGTTCCACATGGACTTCCTGGGGGAAGTCGCAGAAGGGTCTGCGGGCAAGGGTGACCTCGCCTGACCCTTGGCGCTGCAGGGGCGTGACGTCTATATATGTGCGGTGGCGGCCTGCGGGGCTGCCCCGAACCGGTCAGGAGTTTGAACATGGGCGCATTCACGCCGATCCACTGGATCATCGTCGCATTGGTCGTCCTGGTGCTTTTCGGCGGACGGGGAAAGCTTTCCGGCCTGCTCGGCGACGCGGGCAAGGGCATCCGCGCCTTCCGCGACGGCCTGAAGGACGACGGCAAGGCCGACGCCGCCCCCGAGGCCTCGGCCAAGGTCGAGGCGCCCAAGGAAGACGCCCGGGGCTGACCCGGACCGCCTGAACACTCCCCAGGCCGCCGGCGTGGGAACACTGCTAGGACCTGGACATGCTTCCCGAAGTCGGCGGGCTTGAATACCTCATCATCGCCGCCGTCGCCCTGATCGTCGTGGGTCCCAAGGACCTGCCGGTCATGCTCCGCAAGCTTGGCCAGTGGGTCGGCCGGCTGCGCGCCATGGCGGCGGAATTCCGCGCCAGCTTCGACGACATGGCGCGCCAGTCCGAGCTTGATGAGCTCCGGCGCGAGGTCGAGGCCATGCGCCAGTCCCATGGCAACCTGCTCACCGCGGAGACCGCCGAGGTGAACCAAATCTTCAACGAGATCGGGGACAGCCTGAAGACGTCGGACATCCAGTTCCATCCCCCGATGGGCGGGGCTCCGCCCGAGCCGGAAACGGGGCCGGCCGCCGCTGTCGCGGAACCGGATCCGCCGCCGAAGGCCAAGCGTCGCCGCAAGGCTGCGGAGGCCCCGGAATGAGCGCCGCCCACGAACCCGAGGACGAGATCGAGGCCTCGCGCGCGCCGCTGCTGGACCACCTGGTCGAGCTCCGCCAGCGCCTGATCCGCTCACTGATCGCGGTGGCCATCTCCTTCGTCGTCTGCTTCGCCTTCGCCGACGACATCTATCGCCTGCTGCTTCGCCCCTACGAGGCCGCCGCGGGCATTCTCGCCGCCCAGCGGGCGGCGGAGGCTGTCGCCGCGAAGACTGGGTTCCTGGACGGGATACTCCAGGCCCTGCACCTCAAGCCGGCCTCGGGCCAAGGCGGAGGAGGGGGTCCCTTTGACCTGCTGCTCGTCCTCGTGGGCCTCAAGGAACTTCCGCCGCTGCAGGGGCAGGAACTGAAGCTGATCTACACCGCGCCCCTGGAGTTCTTCTTCACCAAGCTCAAGCTGGCGGGCTTCGGGGCCGTGGTGATGTCCTTCCCGGTCCTCGCCAGCCAGGTCTACGGCTTCGTGGCGCCTGGGCTCTACAAGCGGGAACGCCGGGCCTTCCTGCCCTTCCTCGTCGCCTCGCCCCTCCTCTTCACCCTCGGCGCGGCGCTGGTCTACTTCTTCATCTTCCCCTTCGTGCTGTGGTTCTCCCTGTCGCAGCAGATCATCGGCGCCGGGGCGATCACCGTGGAGCTCCTGCCGAAGGTCTCCGACTACCTGACCCTGGTCACGACCCTGCTGATGGCCTTCGGCCTCTGCTTCCAGCTCCCCGTGGTGCTGACCCTCCTGGGCATGGCGGGCATGGTCAGCTCCGCCGCCCTGCGGGAGTTCCGGCGTTACGCCGTCGTCGCCATCTTCGTCGTGGCGGCGGTGGTCACGCCGCCCGACCCGATCAGCCAGCTGATGCTCGCCCTGCCGATCATCCTCCTCTACGAGGTCTCGATCTGGTGCGTGCGCATCATTGAGTTCCGCCGCCGGGACGAGCCCGCGGAAGATTCCATCCCCTGATCCCTCCGCGGCGGACGGTTGGCGCCCCCGGCGACGCGGACTAGACAGGGCGGCCTAGCCTTTGGACCCTCCCTTCCATGCACGACATCCGAGCCCTCCGCGATAATCCCGACCTCTACGAGAAGGCCTGGGCGGCGAAGGGCCGGTCCGGGGCGGCGGCGCGGGCGCTTGAGCTTGACCAGCAGGTCCGGGCTGCGCGGACCGCCTCCGAGGCGGCGCAGGCCCGGCGCAACGACCTGTCCCGGCGGATCGGGCAGGCCAAGGCCGCCCGGGACGAGGCCGCCGCCGCAACCCTGCTGGCCGAGGTCGAGGCGCTGAAGGCGGAGGCCGCCGGCGACGCCGAACGCGAGACCCAGGCGGACCAGGCCCTCCGGGACCTTCTCGCCAGCCTCCCCAACCTGCCCGCCGGCGACGTGCCGGAGGGCGAGGACGAGGCGGGGAATGTCGAGGTGCGGCGATGGGGTGAGCCCTTCGCCATCCAGGCGCCCCGGAACCATGCCGACCTGGGCGAGGCGCTCGGCCTCATGGACTTCGAGGCGGCCGCACGGATGAGCGGCGCCCGGTTCGTCGTCCTCAAGGGCCGCCTGGCCCGGCTCGAGCGGGCGCTCGGCCAGTTCATGCTCGACATCCAGACCCTGGAGCACGGCTACACCGAGGTGTCGCCGCCCCTGCTGGTTCGCGATGCTGCGGCCTTCGGCACGGGCCAGCTGCCAAAGTTCTCGGAGGACCTCTTCCGCACCACCGACGACCGCTGGCTCATCCCCACGGCGGAGGTGTCTCTGACCAACCTCGTCCGCGAGCAGATCGTGGCGGCAGAGGCCCTGCCCCTGCGCCTGACCGCCCTGACGCCCTGCTTCCGCTCGGAGGCCGGCGCCTCGGGGCGCGACACCCGGGGCATGATCCGCCAGCACCAGTTCTACAAGGTCGAGCTGGTCTCCATCACCGAGCCCGACCAGTCCGACGCCGAGCACGAGCGCATGGTCGCCTGCGCCGAGGCCGTCCTGAAGCGCCTGGAGCTGCCCTTCCGCACCATGCTCCTGTGCCGCGGCGACATGGGCTTCTCCGCCCGGCGCACCTTCGACCTGGAGGTCTGGCTGCCCAGCGAGGGACGCTACCGGGAGATCAGCTCCTGTTCGAACTGCGGGGACTTCCAGGCCCGCAGGATGGACGCGCGCACCAAGTCGGCCGGCGAAAAGGGCACCCGCTTCGTCCACACGCTGAACGGTTCCGGGCTCGCCGTCGGACGTACGCTGGTGGCCATCCTCGAGAACTACCAGGACGAAGGCGGCCGGATCGCCATCCCCCAGGTCCTCCAGCCCTACATGGGCGGGGTGACCCACATCGACGGGGCCGCCTGACCCCGTGCGCATCCTCCTGACCAATGACGACGGCATCCACGCCGAGGGCCTCGTCTCCCTCGAGCGCATCGCCCGCGTCCTGAGCGACGACATCTGGATCTGTGCGCCCGAGTACGAGCAGTCGGGCGCCAGCCGCTCCCTGACCCTCGCCGAGCCCCTGCGGGTCCGCCGCCTCGACGCGCGCCGGTTCGCCACGACAGGCACGCCCACGGACTGCGTCATGCTGGCCGTGACGGAGCTCATGGAAGGAGTGAAGCCTGACCTGGTCCTTTCGGGGGTCAACCGCGGCGCCAACCTGGCCGAGGACGTCACCATGTCGGGAACGGTCGCAGGGGCGATCGAGGGCATGGCCCTTGGCGTGCCCGCCATCGCCCTGTCCCAGATGAGCTGGCCGACCCCGGGCGAGGATCTTCCCGACCAGCCGGTCTTCGAGCCCGCCGAACACTTCGCGCCCGGGATCATCCGGCGCCTCGTGGAGATCGGCTGGCCGTCCGACGTGGTGATGAACGTCAACTTCCCCTCGCGGCCGATCGCGCAGATCCGGGAGGTGGAGGTGACCCGCCAGACCTTCCGCGACGTGCATGTGCGCCAGGCGGTCCAGCGACAGGATCCCCGGGGCGAGACCTATTACTGGATGGGCTTCCGTCGGGAGCTGTCCAAGCCGGCGGAGGGCACCGACCTGCGTGCGATCTATGACGGCCGCATCTCCGTGACCCCGCTCCACATCGACCTGACCCACCAGGAAACCGTCCACCGCATGCGGTCGGTCCTGGGCGGCGCGCCGCCGAGGGCCTGAGGATGGCGCGACGTCCCCAGGCGCCGGCGGATCCCCGGCACGCGAGGCTGATGGAAGGGCTCCGAGAGCAGGGGGTCTCCGATCCGGGCGTGCTCTCGGCCATCGCCTCCACGCCGCGGGACCTGTTCACCCCGGACCTCTTCCAGGAACGCGCCTTCGAGGACCAGGCCCTGCCCATCGCCTGCGGCCAGACCATCAGCCAGCCCTACATCGTCGGGCTCATGACCCAGGCGCTTCGGATCGAGAAGCGCTCCCGGGTCCTGGAGATCGGGACCGGCTCTGGCTACCAGACCACCATCCTCTCGCGGCTGGCCCGGCTGGTCTATTCCGTGGAGCGCTACCGGACCCTGATGTCCGCCGCGGAAGCGCGGTTCCAGGCGCTGGGACTGACCAACGTCATCACCCGCTTTGGCGACGGCGGCCAGGGATGGCCCGAGCAGGCGCCCTTCGACAGGGTCATGGTGACCGCCGCAGCGCCGGAAGATCCGCGCGTGCTGCTGGCGCAACTGAAGCCAAACGGGGTATTGGTGGCGCCGGTGGGGCGCGGACCCGTCCAGGACCTGAACCGCTATGTCGGCGACGGGGAGGGCGGTTTCACGGTCGAGACCCTGATGGAAGTCAGGTTCGTGCCCCTGCTGGACGGCGTGGCGAAGGATTCCTGAGCCTGCCAAATTGGTGACGATTTCCTGGTGTCGTGAAGACGGACCTCCAAGTCGGTCCGTATCGGGGCGCCAGACTGGGTGAACAGAGCCGGAGCGGCGATGAGCAGTTTTCTCAACCGGACCGTCCTGATGCTTGCGGCGTCCACGGCGCTTGCCGGCGCCGCGGCCCCTGTCCTGGCCCGGGAGGCGCCGGGGGGCGACTCCGCGCCGGTGCAGCTTGCCCTCCTCCAGGCGGCGGGGGACACCTACACGGTCCAGCGTGGCGACACCCTGTTCGGGATCAGCCGCAAGCTTGGCGTCACGCCCGAGGCCATCGCCGAGGCCAATGACCTGGGCTCCGCCGCGCGGATCGACGCCGGCATGAAGCTGCGCGTCCCCGGCGCCGCGGGCGAGACGGGCGGCTCCGTCGGTCCGCAGGCTGCGGGCCGTGTCACGACCGTCACCGGCGGCGCCTCCACCTATGTGGTCCGCAGCGGCGACACCGTGGATGAAATCGCCGATCGCCTGGGCATGACCCGCAAGGCCTTCGCGGACCTCAATGGCCTCAAGCCCCCTTACGCCCTCAGCGTCGGGCGCAAGCTCAAGGGCCCGCCCGAAAGCCGCAAGGTCTACGTGGTGGCGGCCGGCGACAGTCTCGAGGCCGTTGCGCGCCGGCTGTCGGTGACGACCCGGGCACTCGCGGCCGAAAACGGCATCCGCACCTCCGCCAGCCTGAAGGCCGGCCAGCGCCTCGATCTTCCGGCCGGCTATCGCGACCGTGGTCCCATCCGCAGCGCCCCGCGTCCCGCAACCGCAGCCGTGCGGCCTGCGGCGGAGCCGCCCGCCCGCCCGCCCCGCGCAGAGGCCGTCCGGCCTCCGGAACCGGCGGAGTCCGCGCCTGCGCCCCGGGGCCAGGATACGGTCCGCGTGCTGGCCGGCGGTCGCGTTGTCTCGGTCAAGGGAAAGCCCGCCTCATACACCGTCCGCAAGGGCGACACGGTCGATGAAATCTCCGGGCGCATGGGCCTGACCCGCAAGGAGCTTGCGAGCCTCAACGGCCTGAAATCCCCCTACGCCCTCAAGCCCGGCCAGGTGCTGAAGGGCCCCGCGGAAACCCGCCGCGCCTATGTGGCCGTGTCCGGCGACACCCTCTCCGTCGTCGCGCGCCGGTTCGGCGTGTCCGCCCGGACCCTGGCCGCCGAGAACGGCCTGAAGACCTCGGCCGCCCTCAAGTCGGGACAGAGGCTCATCCTGCCGGAAGGCGTGCGTGACCGCGGGCCGATCCGCGAGGTCGTGAAGGCGCCCGCCGCCTCGACTCCCGCTGTCCGTCCTGCGCCGCCGCCGGCCGAGCCGGAACCCGACGCGCCCCTGGAGGATCCCGGCGCTTCCGGTCCGCCCGAACTGCGGACCGAGCCGGGCGCGGGTCCTGCCCCGCGTCCCGCCGCGCCGCCGCCCCCTGCAACGACGCCGCCGGCGGTCCAGCCCAAGCCCGAAGTGACCCGCCCCGAGGTTCCGGCGCCCCGTCCGGTCACGCCGCCGCCCGTGACGCCGCCCCCGGCCTCGACCCCGCCGCGCAGCGTGACGCCCGCGCCGGTGACTCCGCCGCCGCGGACTGCCCCGCCGCCGACCCGCGTCACCCCGCCGCCCGCGCCCGTCGTCACGCCGCCGGCGCCCCGGCCCACCGTCCCGGCGCCCACCCCGCCGCGTCCCCAGTCGGGAGGGTTCACGCCCCCGCCGACCGCTTCGACGACCCCGCTCTCGGACGCCCAGATCGCGACCCTGGGCAAGGGACGTTTCCTCTGGCCCCTCCGTGGCGAGATCCTCTCGGACTTCGGCCCGAAGGGCACCGGCCAGCGGAATGACGGGATCAACATCCGTGCGGCGCGCGGCGCCCCCGTGCGGGCCTCGGCTGCAGGTGAAGTGGTCTATGCCGGCGACCAGGTCCCCGGCTTTGGCAACCTCGTCCTGATCAAGCACCCGGACGGCTGGGTCACCGCCTACGCCCATCTCTCCAACGTGGACGTGAAGATCCAGCAGAAGGTCCTGCAGGGCCAGCAGATCGGCGAGGCCGGCGACACCGGCGGCGTCGCCGAGACCCAGCTGCACTTCGAGATCCGCTATGCGCCGACCCCGGCGGAGCGGGCCCGGCCCGTCGCTCCGACCCTCCTCCTGCCGCGGTAAAAGGGGTCAGAGGGGCAGGGAGACGCCCCTCGACCCGGCGAGGTCCAGGATGAACTGCCAGGCGACCCGGCCGGAACGCCCGCCGCGCGCCTGGGCCCACTGCAGCGCCTTCCGGTCGATGCCGCGCACAGGCAGGCCATAGCGCCGGGCATAACCGCGCACCGCCGAAAGGTAGGTCGGCTGGTCCATGGGCGGGAACCCGATCCAGAGGCCGAAGCGGTCGGACACGCTGACCTCTTCCTCGGCGTCCTCGGCGGCGGCGATGCGACCCCGGTCCTCCGTGTGCCCCCGGGGCATGAGGTGCCGGCGGTTGGAGGTCGCCAGGAAGAGCACGTTGGGCGGAGGACCGGAGACGCCCCCCTCCAGGGCCGACTTGAGCGCCTTGGCCGCCTCCGCGCCGTCCTCGAAGGACAGGTCGTCGCACAGCACCACGAAGCGCTCCGGGCGGCCGCGCAGGAGGTCGAACAGGCGGGGCAGGGCGGTGACCTCGTCCCTGTCGACCTCGACAAGCTTCAGGTCGTCGCGGTCCCTGGCGCAGGCCATGAAGGCGGCCTTCGCCAGCGAGCTCTTGCCCGCCCCGCGGACGCCCCAGAGGAGGACATGGTTGAAGGGCAGGCCCGAGGCGAAGCGCTCGAAGTCCGTGACCAGGGTCTCCTTCTGCCGGTCAACCCCGACAAGGGCCTCCAGGGGCAGGGGATAGTCAGGGGCGGGGGCGAACACCCCCCGGGAGGCGTCGTGGCGGAAGAGCCGGGCCCGGGCGAAGTCGGGGGCCGCCGTCGGGGCCGGGGCCAGCCGCTCGAGGGCCTCTGCGATCCGGGCGAGAAGGGGGGCGATGTCCTCGGTCATGAGATGTGCTTAGCCATCCGGACCGTCCATTGCAAAAGCCCGGGCGAGCGCATAGCTTCCGGCCACCTTGAATCCGGGCGCTGCGCCCGCCCGTTCCCCTTCCGGAGAGGCCATGTTCGCCACCCCCGCCTACGCCCAGACCGCCGCCGGCGCCCCCGCCGGAGGCGGCATTGAGGCCATGCTCCTGCAGATCGCCCCCCTGGTCGGCCTGTTTGTCCTCTTCTACTTCCTGCTGATCCGTCCGCAGCAGAAGCGGATGAAGCAGCACCAGGAAATGCTCTCCGCCCTGAAGCGCAACGACGTGGTCGTCCTGGCCTCGGGCGTGGTCGGCAAGATCGTCCGCGTCGAGGACGCCGAGGTCGGCGTCGAGATCGCCCAGGGCGTGACCGTGAAGGTGGTCAAGTCGATGATCACCTCGGTGCGCTCGAGGGGCGAAACCGCCGCAAACGACGCCAAGGCCTAGGCCGGCCCATGCTGGCTCCCTCGCGCTGGCGACTGATCTCCGTCGTCGCCGCCCTGATCTTCGGCGTCCTGTTCACCCTGCCCAACCTCCTGCCGGCGGGGATGCGCGACTCCCTGCCCGCCTTCCTGCCCAGGCAGACGCTCAACCTGGGACTGGACCTGCAGGGAGGGTCCTACCTGAAGCTGTCGGTCGACACGCGCGCGCTCCGCGCAGAGAAGATCACCAACCTGATCGAGGATGTCCGGACCACCCTCCGGGCCGAGGACATCGCCTTCACGGATCTGGGCCAGGTGGGCGCCGAGGTGACGGTGCGGATCACTGACCCGGCGCGAGCCAACGAGGCCCTGAACCTCCTGCGCAACCGGCTGGGCGGCGCCATCGCCAATGGGGGCAGCGGCCTCGAGCTGTCGGCCCAGCCCGACCAGCGCATCCGCATGGGCTATTCCGAGCAGGCGCTGAACGCCGAGGCGAGCCGCGCCGTCGACCAGTCCATCGAGATCATCCGGCGGCGAATCGACGCCCTCGGCACCCGTGAGCCGGCCATCCAGCGCCAGGGGCTTGACCAGATCGTCGTCCAGGCGCCGGGCGAGAGCGATCCCGAGCGCCTGAAGTCGATCATCGGACAGACCGCGAAGCTGACCTTCCAGATGGTGGATGACTCCGTCTCCGTCGCCGAGGCGGTGCAGGGACGCGTTCCCCCGGGATCCGTCGTCCTGCCCAGCCAGGACGAGGGCCCGCTTCTGCTGAAGAAGCGCGCCGTCGTGACCGGCGAGATGCTGACCGAGGCCTCCCAGGGCTTTGACGGCCAAAGCGGCCAGCCTGTCGTGAACTTCCGCTTCAACGGACAGGGCGCGGCCCGCTTTGGCGAGGTCACCGCCTCCAACATCGGCAAGCGGTTCGCCATCGTCCTCGACGGCAAGATCATCTCGGCCCCCGTCATCCAGAGCGCGATCATGGGCGGGTCAGGCCAGATTTCGGGGAACTTTACGGCCGAAAGCGCCAACGACCTCGCCGTCCTCCTCCGTGCCGGCGCGCTTCCGGCGCCCCTCAAGGTCGAGCAGCAGAATACGGTCGGGGCCGAGCTTGGCGCCGACGCCGTCCGCGCGGGGGCCATCTCCCTGGCCATTGGCGCAGTGGCCATGTTCGTTTTCATCGTGATGGCCTACGGCATGTTCGGGGTGTTCGCCGCCCTGGCCCTGGTCCTGAACGTCCTGCTGATGATCGGCGCCATGTCGATGACACAGGCCACCCTGACCTTCCCCGGCATCGCCGGCATGATCCTGACCCTGGCCGTGGCGGTAGACGCCAACGTCCTGATCTACGAGCGGGTCCGGGACGAGGCGCACGCGGGAAGATCCCCCTTGCAGGCCCTGGAACATGGGTATGAGCGCGCCCTGGTGTCGATCTTCGACGCCAACATCACCAGCGCCATCTCAGCCGTCATCATGTTCATGTTCGGGGCCGGGGCCGTCCGAGGCTTTGCCTGGACCCTGCTGATCGGGGTGATCACCTCCGTCTTCACGGCTGTGGTCGTTACCCAGCTCCTGATCGGCTGGTGGTACCGATCGAAGAAGCCCAAGACCCTTCCGATCGTCTAGAGGCACCCATGCGCTGGCCCCTGATCACGAACCTGCCCCGCGAGTTCAACTTCGACTTCGTGCGGCTGGCCCCAATGGCGGCGGTCCTGTCCGCCATACTCATCGCCATCTCGGTGGGTTCCTTCGCCTTCCGTGGGATGAATTTCGGCATCGACTTCGTGGGCGGCGCCCTGATCGAGGTCGAGACGGCCAAGCCCCTCGACATCGCCGGCCTTCGGCGGGTCATGACCGAGGCGGGCGGTGAAGACGCCCAGGTCCAGTCGCTCGGCCAGGGTAACGGCGCAATCCTGCGTTTCAGGGTCCCGGACGACGCTGACCTTAACGCCAGCACCCAGGTGGTGAAGGGCGCCCTGCAGAAGGCCTTTCCCGGGATCGAGATCCGCCGCGCCGAGACGGTCGGCGGAAAGGTTTCCGGGGAACTCGCCCGGTCAGGCGCCATCGCCCTGACCGTCGCGATGTTCCTGATGCTTCTCTACATCTGGTTCCGTTTCCAGCTGCAGTTCGGCCTCGGCGCAATCGTCGCCGTCCTCCATGACGTGATCCTGACCCTGGGCGCGCTTTCGCTGGTCCAGCTTGAAGTGTCCATGACCTCCATCGCGGCCCTCCTGACCGTGATCGGCTACTCGATGAACGAGAAGGTCATCACATTCGACAGGCTTCGCGAGAACCTCCGCAAATACAAAACGACCCCACTTCGCGACATCATCAATCGCTCGGAGAATGAGCGTCTTTCACGGACCCTCATCACAGGCTCGACAGCCATCATCGCCCTGTCCGGCGCCCTGTTCTTTGGCGGCCCCGTCCTCCTTCCCCTGGTCTTCACCATGGTGTTCGGGGTCATCATCGGGACCTATTCGTCGATCTATGTCGCCCTGCCCATCATCCTTCTGTGGGGGGTCCGCCGGGACGACGAAGAGGCCGTGCCCCTCAAGCCCGCCAACGCGCGCCAGGGATGAGCCGGTCGGCCCCGCAGGTCGACGCCTTCGGCGGCGGCGGCTTCCGCCTGTCGGGCGACTGGCGGCCGGGCTCGGTCCTGATCCTCGACGATGTCGCCCGGGACTGGGCGGTCGCTTCCGCACCCGGGCTCACCGCCGCCAGCCTGTCGCCCGTGCTCCAGGCCGGGCCGGCCGCCGCGGAGCTCCTCGTCCTCGGCATGGGGACGGCCAACGCCCTTCCGCCCCGGGAGATCCGCGAGGCCTTCCTGCGCGCCGGCATAGGCCTTGAATACCTGGACACCCCGGCGGCGGCGCGGCTCTACAACCTCCTCACCTCCGAGGGGCGGAGGGTCGCCGCAGCCCTGATCGCGGTTTGACCTGGATCAAACCGCCGCTTCCCGCGGCCGCCGAATGCCCTTAAGAGAAGGTTTCAGGGGAAGACTCTCAGAGGGCTAAACATGTCGAATCTTGTCTCGGGACTCCTGTCGAACCTCCGCAACACGGTGATCCTGAGCTCGATCATCGCGCTGGTGGTGGTGGCCGGATACATGCAGCACGCGGGCGGGGTGGACGCCACCTTCGTCCAGGCCGTGCTCCGCTTCCTCCACCTGGTGTTCGGCATCATGTGGATCGGGCTGCTCTACTATTTCAACTTCGTCCAGCTGCGGAAGATGCCGGAGATCCCGGCCGAGCTGAAGCCGGCCGTCTCCAAGTACATCGCCCCGGAGGCGCTCTTCTGGTTCCGCTGGGCCGCCCTGTTCACCTGGGTGGCGGGCGTCCTGCTGGCCTACAACCGCGGCTACCTGTTTGATGCGGCGGCCCTGGGCCTGACCAGCGGCAACCCGCAGCACAGCTTCATCGGCCTCGGCATGTGGCTGGCGACCATCATGTTCTTCAATGTCTGGGTCTTCATCTGGCCGAACCAGAAGATCGCCCTGGGCATCGTCGACGCCGACGCGGACGCCAAGGCCAAGGCGGCGAAGACCGCCATGCTGTTCTCGCGGCTGAACACCTTCCTTTCCATCCCCATGCTCGCCACCATGGGCATGAACCAGACCATCTTCGGCTGATCCCCGGATCAAGGCCGGACGGACGGGCCCGCAGCACCTGCGGGCCCGTTTTCCTGTGAGGAACCAGGTGAACCCTGAGATGACCGAGGCGGCCGGACCCGGGGCTCCGGAGGACCTGGAGGGTTCCCTCTCTCGGACTGACCCCGACCGCTGGCTTTCCAGCCGCTTCGCCGCGGGACGCGAGAGCCGCCGGGCCCTCGTGGCCATCTACGCCTTTGACAATGAACTGGCGCGGGCGCCCCGCGCGGCCTCCAACCCCCTCGTCGCCGAGATGCGCCTGGTCTGGTGGCGGGAGGTCCTGGAGGAAATCCGGGCCGGCGGCGTCGTGCGCCGACATCCCGTCGCCCTCGCCCTGGCCGCCGCGGTCCGGGACCGGCGGCTGGACACGGAACTCCTTGAGACCCTGGTCGACGCCCGCCTGCGGGAGCTTGACCCGCGCCCCATGGACCTGGAGGAGGCGCTGGCCTGGGCGGAGGGCACGGGCGGCGCCTGCGCCCGCCTGGCCTCTGCGGCCCTGGATCCGGCCTCGGACCCGGAGGCCGCCGCCGCCGGCGGCTCGGCCTGGTCGATCGGCCGGCTGATCCTTACGGCCGGACTTTCGCCCGAGGCGGCGCAAGGCGCCCTTCTGGCCCGGCTTGCGGCCGCGCGCGGGGTCAGCGCCGCGGCGTTTCCGGCCATCGCCCACGCGGCCCTTGCCCGGGCTCGGGCGCGGGGACGCCGGGCTTCACCCCTCGGCGACCGCCTCCGCCTGATGCGGGCGGTGCTGTCCGGGAGCGTCTGAGGCCCAGGCGGACAGGTCAGCGAGGGCGCGTTCGCCCATGGCCAGCTTCCGCCCGCGGGTGCGGACCTTCGCGCCGAGCCGCCGCCCGTCGGCGTCCCGCTTGGGCGCCTCCACCGGCGGCATCAGGCCGTAGTTGATGTTCATGGGCTGGAAGGAGCCCTTGCCGCCATCGATGTGCCCGCCGGTGATGTGGTTGACCAGGGCCCCCATCGCGGTCGTGCCGGGCGGGGCCTCAAGCGGCATGCCCAGGCGCTCCGCCGCGGCGAGTCGTCCCGCCAGCAGGCCCATCGCCGCGCTCTCGACATAGCCCTCGACACCCGTGACCTGGCCGGCGAAGCGAAGGCGCGGCTGGGCCTTCAGCCTGAGGCTCCGGTCCAGCAGCCGGGGGCTGTTCAGGAAGGTGTTGC
>JAPOKE010000003.1 GCA_029977805.1 Phenylobacterium parvum
GGGCCGACATAGCAGAAGCCGTTGCCCTCGGAGCCGGCGTAGTACTCGTGCACCACCTTGCCCCACCATTCGATCATCTGCTCCTTCACGGGGATGGGGCAGGGGGCGGCGGCGTGCACCGCCGAACGGATCGAGGAGACATCGTACTTCGCCCGCACCTCGGCCGGCAGCTTGAGCATGCGCACGAAGTGGGTCGGGACCCACTGGCCGACGTCGATCCGGTAGCGCTCGATGAGGGCGAGGGCGCTCTCGTGGTCGAATTTCTCCATCACCACCACGGTTCCGCCCATCCGGTGGATGGCCATGCACCAGCGGAGGGGCGCTGCGTGGTAGAGCGGGGCGGGGGAGATGTAGGTCGAATCCGGGCGGAAGCCGAACAGACCCTGGGCCATCATGGCCAGGGAGTTCGGCTCGTCGATGGCGGCGCCCGTCAGGGCGGGCTTGATGCCCTTGGGGCGGCCCGTCGTGCCGGAGGAATAGAGCATGTCGGCGCCGGCGGTCTCGTCGGCGATGGGCGCCGTGGGCATGGCGGCCCGCGCGGCCTCGAAGCTCTCGTAGGGCGCGCGGGGCTCGCCCACCATGTAGAGCTTCACGCCCGGGACCAGGGCCGGGATCTCGTCGATCACCGGGCCCACGCCGGCCGAGGTGATGAGCACCTTCGCCTCGCAGTCCTTCATGATGTACTCGATCTCGCCCGCCGAGAGCTTGGACGAGATGCAGGTGAAGTAGAGCCCCGAGCGCTGGGCGGCCCAGGCGATCTCGAAATAGCGCGGATGGTTGTCGAGCATCAGGGCGATGACGTCGCCGGTCTTCAGGCCCAGCGCGCGGAACAGCTGGGCGCCCTGGTTGGAGCGGTCGTTCAGTTCGCCGTAGGTGACGGTCTCCCCCGTGGCGCCCATGATGTAGGCGGCGCGGTCCGGCTGGGTCCGGGCGTGGGTTGCGGGGTGCATGGTCATCCTCCTCGATCGTGGCCCGGCTGCGGGCCGCCGGTCCTCCGGCTTGCGCGGTGCATATGCAGGTCTTGACGGAAGGTCCGTCAAGGCCGACCGATGCGCGCGAAACGCCACGGAGACGCAAGACCATGTCAAACTTCGAGACGATCCGCCTGGAAGTCGAGGACGGCATCGCCACCCTGACCCTGAACCGGCCCGACAAGCTCAATGCGTTCAACACGCAGATGATGCAGGAGATGATCGCCGCCTTCGACCAGACCGACGCCGACGACAGCGTCCGGGTGGTCATCGTGACCGGCTCGGGCCGCGCCTTCTGCGCCGGCGCCGACCTGTCGGCCGGGGCGGCGACCTTTGACTATTCGACCCGGGGCGGCCAGGACAAGGAGGCCCGCACGGTCGAGGGCGTCCAGCGCGACGGCGGCGGGCTCCTGACCCTGCGGATCTACGACAGCCTCAAGCCGGTCATCGCCGCCGTCAACGGCGCCGCCGTGGGCGTGGGCGTCACCATGCAGCTGGCCATGGACATCCGGATGGCCTCCACCGACGCGCGCTACGGCTTTGTCTTCTCGCGCCGGGGCATCAACCCCGAGGCCTGCTCGTCCTGGTTCCTGCCCCGCCTGGTGGGCGTCCAGACCGCCCTGGAGTGGTGCTATTCCGGCCGGGTCTTCCCGGCGCAGGAAGCCCACGACCGCGGCCTCGTCCGGTCGCTGCACGCGCCGGAGGACCTGTTGCCCGCCGCCCGCGCCCTCGCCCGGGAGATCGCCGACAACACGGCGCCGGTCTCCATCGCCCTGACCCGGCAGCTGATCTGGCGGATGGCGGGCGCCAGCCATCCCATGGAGGCGCACATGGCCGACAGCCGCGGCATCCAGGCGCGCGGCGCCATGGCCGACGCCAAGGAAGGCGTGACCTCTTTCCTTGAGAAGCGTCCGCCCCGTTATCCGGACAAGGTCTCCACGGATCTTCCGGACATCTGGGAGCAGTGGTCGGCGCCCAAGTTCCGCTGAGGATCCCGCCCCCCGGTTGTTCGGCCGGGGGGCATTTTCCGTTTGCCCCGGGCGGCTCTATTCAGTCACGCCCGGATGAAACATGCCCGATTGCCGACATTTTCGGACGTTAAATCTTGCTTTGCTCCGGGTGCGTCGCTATGTCCCGGCCGACCGCGCTTCGGCGTGCTTTTTTTCTCAATTTTGAAAGATGGAAACCGGTAATGGACGAAAAGAACGAAGTCATCGAGATGACCGCGGACATTGTTTCCGCGTATGTCGGCAACAACACCATTTCCGCGGCTGAACTTCCGGCCCTGATCCAGAGCGTTCACCGCGCCCTCGCCGGGGTCAGCGGGGCCGCCGAGCCTGTCGAAGCCGCCCCGCGCGACCCGGCCGTTCCGGTCCGCCGCTCGATCACGCCGGACTACATCATCTGCCTGGAGGACGGGCGCAAGTTCAAGTCGCTGAAGCGCCATCTCCGGACCAAGTACAACATGAGCCCCGAGGAGTACCGGGCCAAGTGGGGCCTGCCGAAGGACTACCCGATGGTCGCGCCGAACTACGCCAAGGCCCGTTCGGACCTCGCCAAGCAGATGGGCCTCGGCCAGGGCGGCCGCCAGGCGCCCCGCCGTCGCGGCAAGGCCTGACGCCCCCCCGGCCTTCCAGGGAACAAGAGCCCGGTCGCCCCTGGCGGCCGGGCTTTCTTGCGCCCCGGCATCGCCGAATACGCCCCGTTAACCAAATTTCGCTTGCCCGCGATTCGCGCATCAGGCGATAAACGATTCGTTATGAATCCAAGGGGTTGTTGGGGACTCTGAAGATGGTGTCGGAAATGGGCGCGGCCACCCGGGTGGAGGGCGCGCAAGAAGCGCTTTACGCCTACTGGGCCGGCCTGCGGAGGGACGGGCGACTGCCCTCCCGCGCCGATATCCGGCCGTCCGACATCAAGTCCTTCCTGCCCATGCTCAGCCTGACGGAAGTCGCCGGCGAGAACCGGTTCCGCATCCGCCTCGCCGGAACCGGCCTCTTTGGCGTCTATGGGACGGAGATCACGGGCCGGACCCTGCCCGAGATCTACGCCGGCGCCGCGGCCGAATACTGGCGCCGGGAACTCGCCGCCATCGTCGGCGACCAGCAGCCCGCCATCGGCGTCCATTCTCTGGGATGGCGCGGCGCGCCGCATCTCTCGGTCCTCTGGATGCGGCTTCCCCTGTCGGCCAATGGGGCCGATGTCGACATGATCCTCGGCTACGACGTCGTCCTTGGCGGGGACCGGTCCCACGGCTTCCTGTCGGGGATCCGGGCGGCCTGACCGTCCCGCCGGGGTCAGCCGGGCGTCAGACGGGCCTTGGCGTCACGGCGGATCCGCTCGGCCATGGCCGCCAGCCCATTGGTCCTCTGGGACGACAGGTTGCCTGACAGGCCGAGGCGGTCCAGCGCCGCCGCGGCGTCAAACGCGGCGATCTCCGCAGGCTTCAGGCCCGACACCAGGTGCAGGAGGAGGGCGATCAGCCCCCGCACGATGTGGGCGTCGGAATCCCCCCGGAAGACAAGGCTCCCGTCCGGGGACGACTCGGTGACCAGCCACACCTGGCTGGCGCAGCCCCGGACCCGGTTCGCCTCGGTCCGCTCCGCGTCGCTGAGGGGGGCGAGGCTCCGGCCCAGGTCGATCACATGACGATAGCGCTCCTCCCAGTCCCCGAGGAGGTCGAAGGTCTCGACCAGGTCCGCAAGCCGGGCCTGGAGGGTGTCGGAAGCGGTCAAGGGCAGGGTCCCCGGGGTCAGTCCGGACGCGGCGCCGCCGCATCCCGTCGGCGACTGCTCTAGTGCGCGGCCGTCCAAAGGGAAACCCGGTTTCAGCGGCCGGCCTCGCCGGGCGGCCGCCCCCGCCACCGGGTTATCCACCGTGAATTCACAGGCCGGACTCCCGGCCCCGGAGGCGCGGCGCTAGCCTCGCGCCATGGCTGCGAGTCGCGGGCAGGTGCAGGATCGACCGCAAGGACCTCCGGAGGGCTCCTCCGCGCCGGGCCTTCTCGCCGTGCTGCCGGGATGGCTCCTGCAGGTTGCCGAGACCGGCAGGATCCTCGGGGTCTGGGGCGCCGGGATCGGAGGCCTTGCGGCGCCCAGGATCGGCGGCCACCTGGCGGACCTCTTTCCCTTTGCGCCCGCCGGCTCGGTGACCCAGGCGCTCGACCTTGCGCGGGCGACGGGCGCCGCCCGCACCAGGTCCCCCACGGAGCCCGGAGGGGCGGACTGGCTCTGCCTTGAGATCGCCCGGGCCGCCGGGGGAAGCTTCGCCTGCCGGATCAGCGACCTGCGCCCGGTCACGGGCCGGGAGGCCGAACTCGCCGCCGCCCTCGCCGGTTCCGAGGCGCGCAGCGCCGGCAAGTCCCGGTTCCTCGCCAGCCTGTCGCACGAGCTGCGCACGCCCCTCAACGCCATCATGGGGTTCGCCGACGCCATGCGCGAGCAGGCCCTTGGCCCGATCCCCCAGCGCTACAAGGGCTATGCCGAGCTGATCCATGAATCCGGCGAACTCCTGCTTGAGCTGATCAGCGACGTCCTCGACATGTCGCGCGTCGAGGCGGAGCGGTTCGAGCTGCATCCCGAGGTCTTCGACGCCCGGGAGGCCATCGCCGCCGTGGTCCGGCTCATGCGCGGGCAGGTCGAGCGGGCGGGACTCGCCTTCGCGGCGCCTGACCTGCGGGGCCGCATCGAAGTCTTCGCCGACCGTCGGGCGCTCAAGCAGATGGCGCTGAACCTCCTTTCCAACGCCATCAAGGCGACCCCGCCCGGCGGACGCGTCACCCTGGCCCTGCGCGCCGAGGGCCGGGACCTCGTCCTTGGCGTCTCGGACACGGGACGAGGCATCCCGCCGGAGGACCTTGAGCGACTTGGTCGCCCCTTCGAGCAGGCGGGCGATCCGGAGCAGAAGGCCGCAGGGGCCGGTCTCGGGCTGAGCCTGGTCAAGGCCTTCGCAGGCCTGCACGGCGGCGAGCTGGTCCTCAGCAGCCGGCCCTGGGAGGGGACCGAGGCGATGGTCCGCCTGCCGGTCATCGTCGGCCAGCAGACCCAGCCTGAACTCGACCTGGCCTGACTGGGGCCCTAGCCGGCCCGCGTGGCCAGGAAGGCGCGCGCCGCCGCGAAGTCCCCCACCTCGAGAAAGACGCGCTGCGGCGGTCCCGAGCCGAACAGGAACTCCACCTGGACGGCTTCGCGGGGGTCGAGGTCGGCGAGGGCCGCGGCGGCCTGGGGCGGAAACCGGAAGGCCCAGCCGGACTTCATCCCGGGCGCCAGGAGGTCCGCCCCCGCGGTCGAGCGCGCTTCTGCGGAATAGGACTCGTAGGGGCCCGCGCGCGGCATGCGCCGCGGCAGGGGAAGGCTGCGCAGGCTCTCGCCCCGCGCGTCGAGGTAGGCGCCGGTCGTCAGGCGCCGGTCGCGCATCACGATCCTTGCGGAATAGGGCGCCGCGCCGCCCGGGAAGCTGGCCACCGCCATGAGGCTGTCGCCCCCGGCGCGGCCGGCGATCCCGAACCGCATCTGGACGGGTCCCTGTCGGGCGTCCTGCGTCATGCGCCACATCAGCCTCTGGGCGCTGACGGAGCGGTCGGCCTTCCATCCGGCGATGTCGCCCGGGAAGTCCTGCCGGATCAGGCGCGCATATCCCTCGAAGCCGCTGCGCACCCGCTGGGCGGCGAGCGCGATGTCGCGGGAGTCGCAGGCTGCGGCCCGGGCGCGCGCCCGGGCGCGGTCGCCCGTGGCCTGCAGGTCCCGGGAAGCGACGCCCGACCGGAGCGCCGCGCCGCGCGCCTGTTCGCGGGCCGAGACCAGGGCCGACTGGACCTGAGGGGTGAAGAGCCCGCAACGGATCCCGGCCTCCGCCATCAGGCTGCGCTCGTAGTAGAGGTCGACGGCGCTCGCCCTCGCCCCCGCCGGGAAGAGCAGCAGGAGGGCCGCGGCGGCCATCGCCGCAGGATTGATGAGCGCTCGGGGATGGGGCATGGAAACCTTCCTTCCGGGTCTGGCGGCGCCGGAACCGGACCCATCCTAGACCAGCGGCGGGACGCGTGAAATTCTCCACCGACATCTGGGTCGCCGCCCTCATCCGGCGGGTCGAGCTGGGCGGCGGCCATGCCGTGGTCGTGCGCAAGGGCGACGCCCGCGCCGGTTCCGTGCTCATCAAGGTCCTCAACCGGCGGGATGGCGGCGTCCGCCTGTACGCCGAGGCCACCCGCGCCGACGGCGAGACCATCTGGATGCGACCCTCCCGCGCCGCGACGGAGGCCGAACTCGACGCCTACGCCGAGCGGGCCCGCCGGATAGACCCCGACCTCTGGGTGGTGGAGATCGAGGACCGCGAGGGCCGGCACTTTCTCACCGAGGATGTCGAGGAAGACTGAGCCGCGGTCTGGATTCCGGAGCCCTTTGGGCCTAATTGACCCGCGTGCGGGGGAAGGTCCCGCTTTTGATCGCTCAGCAGGACCGGCAGGGAGCCTCTGTCATGCTATTCCTGATGAATGACTGGGTCATGCAGTTCGACCAGAAGGCCCTGGTCGAGGACCTGGTCGGCTTCAACGTCCGCGACATCACCTTTCCCCAGGTGCTTGTCCTCGGTCAGGAACTCTACGCCGAGGAGCCCCAGCTCCACCTCCGCCAGCCTGCCCAGGCGCGGAAGCTGGCGGCCCTCGTCATGGCCAAGCAGCCGGAGGTGAATGCGGTCCTGTTCGTGCCGCCGCACCAGGGTTGCAATCCCCGGGACGTCACGGTGCGCTACTGCGCCGTGGCCTTCGACCTGCTCGCACAGCTCCTGAAGGTCCAGGAGACCCAGAAGAACGGCGCCTGGGCGAACAAGGAAGTCTGGAACAAGCTCGGCAGGCGCGCCCAGGCCTGAGGATTTCCGGGCCCGCCCCGGCGGCGTCAATTGCGCCCGGGCCGCCCCCGGGCTACCTCCGCCCCATGAGCCAGTCTCCCGCCGCCGAGGCCGCCCGCCGCCGCACCTTCGCGATCATTTCCCACCCGGACGCCGGCAAGACGACCCTTACGGAAACCCTGCTGCTGTCCGGCGGGGCGATCCGCGCCGCCGGCCAGGTCCGGGCGCGGGGCGAGAACCGGCGGACGCGGTCCGACTGGATGAAGATCGAGCGCGAGCGCGGCATCTCCGTCTCCGCCAGCGTGATGACCTTCGACCACGACGGGCTGATGTTCAACCTGCTGGACACCCCCGGGCACGAGGACTTCTCGGAAGACACCTATCGGACCCTGACGGCGGCAGACGCGGCGGTGATGGTGCTGGACGCGGCCAAGGGGATCGAACCCCAGACCCTGAAGCTGTTCGAGGTCTGCCGCCTGCGCGACATCCCGATCGTCACCTTCATCAACAAGATGGACCGCGAGGCGCAGGATCCCCTGGAGCTCCTCGACGAGATCGCGGCCAAGCTGGCCCTTGACCCTGCACCCCTGTTCTGGCCGGCGGGGTCGGGCGGGCGCTTCAAGGGGATGCTGGACCTCCGGTCGCGCCAGTTCCTGCCCTTCGAGCGGTCCGCGACAGAGCGGGAGCAGGCCGGCCATCCCCCCGCCGTGCCGGCGGACGGCGCGGCGATCGACGCCTACCTGACGCCCGAGGAAAGGTATGAGCTCCTGGAAAGCACCGAGCTCGTCCAGGGGGCCTCCCCGGCCTTTGATCCCCAATCCTTCCTGGAAGGGCACATGACCCCCGTCTTCTTCGGGTCCGCCCTCCGGCGGTTCGGGGTGGAGCAGCTCCTCGACGGCCTCGGCGCCTACGCCCCGCCGCCCCGCGCCGTGGCGGCGGTCCGGTCCGGGGCGGAGACCCACGTCGCGCCCGGCGATCCCGAGGTCAGCGGCTTCGTCTTCAAGGTCCAGGCCAACATGGATCCGAACCACCGGGACCGGATCGCCTTCCTGCGCCTGTGCTCCGGGCGCTTCCAGCGCGGCATGAAGCTGAAGGTCCAGAACACCGGCCGGCAGCTCTCGGTGAACGCCCCCATCATGTTCTTCGCCTCCGACCGAGAGCTCGCCGAGGAAGGGTTTGCCGGGGACGTGATCGGCATCCCCAACCACGGGGTCCTGCGCGTGGGCGACAGCCTGTCGGAGAGCGGGGCCCTGCGCTTCGCCGGCCTGCCCAACTTCGCCCCGGAAATCCTCCAGCGCGTACGGGTCAAGGACCCCCTCAAGGCCAAGCACCTGCGCCGGGCCCTGGAAGGCCTGGCCGAGGAAGGCGTCACCCAGCTCTTCCGCCCGGTGATCGGGTCGGACTTCATCGTCGGGGCGGTGGGGCAGCTCCAGTTCGAGGTCATGGCGGACCGGCTGGCCAGCGAATACCAGCTGGAGGTGATCTTCGAGGCCAGCCCCTACGCCGAGGCGCGCTGGGTGTCGGGGTCCGACGCGGACCTCGCCGCCTTCTCCGCCGCCTACAGGTCGGCCATGGCCGAAGACATCGATTCCCAGCCGGTCTTCCTGTCCAAGTCCGGCTGGGAAACCGGCTATGTCGCCGAGCGTTACCCGGGGATCGGCTTCGCGCGGACCCGCGAGCGCGGCTGACGGCGGGATGAAGCCTCCGGTCCTCCTCTACGGCCACCCGCCGCCGGCCCTCTTCTCCGAACCGGCCGGGGCCATCCAGGTCTCGCCCCTGGAGCCGACGGGGCAGGATCTCTCGGCGCCGCCCGTCCAGGACTTCGCCTCGGCCCTCATCCTGGCGCCGCCGGGCCGGCTGGAGCGGGAGTGGGTGCTGGCCCGCGCCCTCCAGCTCCTCCCGCCCGGAGCCGAGGTCATCGCCCTGGCGCCCAACGACCGCGGCGGTCCGCGCATTGCGCCCGCCCTGCGGGCCCTTGGCTGCCGGGTCACGGACGAGCCGAAGCGCCGGCACCGCATCTGCCGGACCTTGAGGCCGGAATCCCCGGAGGGGCTTGAGGCGGCGCTGGAGGCGGGCGCGGCGCGGAGGGACGGCGGCCTGGGCCTCTGGACCCAGCCGGGCGTCTTCAGCTGGGACCGCAGGGACCCGGGGACGGCCCTCCTGCTGGAGGTCCTGCCGCCTCTCGCGGGACGGGGCGCGGACTTCGGATGCGGCCTCGGCGTGATCGCCCTTCGCGTCCTGGACGACCCCGGCGTGACCGGGATCGAGCTCTGGGACCTCGACCGCAGGGCCATCGCCTGCGCCCGGCGCAATGTCCACGACCCCCGCGCGACCTTCCACCATGCCGATGTCCGCCGGATGCAGGGGTCCGAGGGCGACCTCGACTTCGTGGTGATGAACCCGCCCTTCCATGACGGCGGGCGGGAGGACCGCGCCCTTGGCGCCGCCTTCATCGCCGCCGCCGCCCGGCGACTCCGGCCGGGGGGAAGCTGCTGGATCACCGCCAATCGTCATCTCCCCTACGAGGCGCCCCTGGCCGCCGCCTTCCGCGAGGTGCGGCCCCGGGCCGAGGGCGGGGGCTTCAAGGTCTACGAGGCCCTGTGATGAGCCGTCCGCCCGCCGTCCGCCTCGACCGCCTCCTGGCCAACCTTGGCTATGGTTCCCGGCGCGAGGTCCACGCCCTGGTCAGGGACCGGTCCATCGTCCTCGACGGCCAGCCCGTCGTCGATGCGGGAGCGAAGGTTTCCCTGACCGCGGACCTCCCGGATCGCCTGACCGTGCGCGGCGCGCCCCTCGATCCGCCGGCGCCCCTTGTCCTGATGATGCACAAGCCCGAGGGGGTCGTATGCTCCCACCGGGAGCCTGGCCGGAGCATCTACGAACTCCTGCCGCCGCGCTGGCGCAGCCGGACGCCCGCCCTCTCAAGCATCGGCCGGCTGGACCGCGACACGACGGGTCTCCTCCTGATCACGGACGACGGCCCCTTCCTGCATCGTGTCATTTCGCCACGCTCACATGCCCCGAAACGATACATCGCCACGCTTCGGGATCCGCTCCGGGGGGACGAGGCCGGACTCTTCGCAAGCGGCGAGCTGATGCTCGACGGCGAGACCCACCCCCTGGCCCCGGCGAGGCTTGAGGTGCTGGAGCCCCGTCTGGCCCGGCTGATCATCACGGAAGGGCGCTATCACCAGGTGCGGCGCATGTTTTCGGCGGTCGGCAACCAGGTCCTGCAGCTCCACAGGGACCGGATCGGCGGCCTCGACCTGCCCCCGGACCTGGCCCCGGGCGCCTGGCGCCGGATGTCGCGCGAGGAATGTGAGTCCGTCCTGGCGCAGGAGTCCTGAAGCCCCCCTTGTGGCATGAGGATTGCTGCCCAACCTTAGCGTGCAGTCTTTCGGCCCGCTTCGGGACACTGCTCGCCAGGGATGGCTGATGTTCGGACTGAACCGTCAGGTCAGGAAGCTCCTTGAAGAACAGGGCGGAGCCCTGCGCGACGGGTTGAGCGCCGACGACATGTCCCTGGTCGAGGTCCTGCCCCTCGCCATGCTGCTCAAGGAGGCGACCGAGGCCGACGACGTGGCGGGCCGCGCCGCAGGCCGCAACCGGTCCCAGCTTCGCCTCGACGCCGCCATCCTCTGGCGGGAGGTCACGCGCCGGAGTGGGGAGGTGAGGGCCCTCAGCCGCGCCGCCTCCGCCGCGGAGGCGGCCCTCGACCTCTATGGCGTCCGGTCCGCCGGCTGGGCGCGGGCGCGTTGCGAGCAGGGCTACTCCGCCCTCCTGGGCGCCGAGCTCTTCGGCGACGCAGGCCTGCTGGAAGCCGCCGAAGACGCCTTCCGCGACAGCCTTTCCGGCCCCCGCCGCGGGCTCTCCGCGCCGCTCGCCGAGATCGGGCTCCTGTCCGTGTCCGGGCGCAGGGCCCTTGTCTCCGGCGACGCCCAGGCGGCGCGGGTCGCGGCGGCCCGCTTCGCCCAGCCCATCGCGGCCCTGAAGGCCATGTCCAGCCGCATCCGGGCCGCCCGGATGCTGTCGGTCGACGGCCACATCCTCCGGGCGGAGCTCCTCTGCGAATGGGGATCCCGGCTCGGCGACGCTCCTTTGCTGCGCGCCGCGATCCGCGACACCCTGACGGCGGCCTCGGGCCTGACCCCTGACTTCGAGCCCCTGACCATCGCCCGCATCGGCTTCGCCCGGTCGCGCGCCCAGATCGCGCTGGGCGAGGTGGAGGATGACGCCGAGGTGGTGATCGCCGGGGTGAACCTCGTCACCGGCGTCCTCGCCGATCTCACCCTCGAGCACAGTCCCCTCGACCGGGCGCAGGGCGAGTACATCCTTGGCCTGGGTCAGGAAGTCCTCGGAAACATCTCCGGCGAAGCCCGCAGCTTCGAGCGCGCCATCGACTCCTTCGGCCGCGCCCTCCAGGTCGCCTCGCGCCGGGATGGCCTCCTCCTCCGGGGAAGGGCCGCGGCGCACCGAGTCGTCTGCCTCGCCCGGGCCGCCGAGATCTCCGGCGACGTGGCGGTGCTGAACTCCACGGAAAAGGCCTTCCGCCTGGAGCTCGCCAGCCTGTCGGCGGTCCGCGACCGCGAGGCCTGGGCCCTCGTCCAGCTCAACCTCGCCCGCCTCCTGCTGGCCCGGCTGGAGATCACCCGCAAGGACCGCGGAGAGCGGACCGGCGCAAGGGCGGCCCTATCCTCGGCCCTCGACGTCCTTCCTGACCAGGGCCTGCGGGGCCTCGGCAAGTCTGCCGCCCGCACGCTTGAACTGGTGGATTCCGCCATGCGGGAGACCGCCGACCTCAAGCCGGCGACCGACTGAACTCAGAAGGTGAAGCTGTCCGGCCTCGGGCAAGGGCGACCCTGGACGGCCCAGGCGAGCCCCACGGCGCTCCGGACCAGGGCCCAGAGCCAGACGGCTCCGAGGCCGAGCCAGGTGGTCACCAGGAGCGGGATCCCGATCAGGATCACCGAGAAGACTGCGCCCCAGAACATGGCGATCGCCGCCAGCGCCCAGGCGGCGAGGCCCAGCCAGAAGGTCCGGACCTGGAACCTGAAGTGGCTCGCCGCCGAAGGTCCGGCGGCGCCCACCGAGACGTGCGCCATGATGACCCCGACGATCGCGGCCGGCGGAAAGGCGACAAGCGAGGCGATGAAGAGGCCGTGGACGATGATCGGCAGGGTCAGGTCTTCCCAGGCGGGAGGGGGCGCATCCTGCGTTTGGCTCATGGCGCGCTCCTTTCGAGGACGATCTCCACCCCCGCCGCATCGGCGTCCGGAGCGAGGGCCTGGGGCTTCAGCACGCACACCCGGACCCGGCGGGCGGCGGCGTGCCCGAGGCAGGCCTCGGCAAGGCTCCGGGCCAGGGTCTCGACCAGGTCGATGTGACCCCCGGCGATGATGTTCCGCGCCGCCAGGACCACCGCCTCGTAGTTGAAGGTGGCCGACAGGTCGGGGACCGGCTCTGGGGCGAGCTCGACCTCGACGTCCAGCACCAGGGGCTGGGCGCGCGCCCTTTCGTGCCCGTGGACGCCGATCATCGCCTCCAGCCGGAGCCCGCGCACGACCACCTTCTGGCTTCGGGTCACGATGGACTGGGTGGTCACCGGTCAGTCCAGGTGCTGGCCGCCGTCGACGGCGATCATCTGCCCGGTCACGCTGTGCGCCCCGATCAGGTAGGTGAGGGCCCTGCCGATGTCGGCGGGATCGACGGCCCGGCCGAGCGGCGTGGAGGCGGCCTCCGCCTCGAAGTCGGCCGGAGACTGGTCCGGGTTGGCGAGCACGGGGCCCGGGCCGATGGCGTTGACGCGGATGCGCGGGGCCAGCTCGATCGCCATCATCCGCGTCGCCGACCAGAGGGCGGCCTTGGAGAGGGTGTAGGAGAAATAGTCCGGCCCCGGCGCGAGCACGCGCTGGTCCAGGATGTGGACGATCTGGCCTCCAACCCCCTGTGCGGCCATGTCCCGTGAAAGGACCAGGGGCGCGCGCAGGTTGATGTCGAGGTGGGCGTCCCAGGAGGAACGCTCGATTTCCGCGAAGCTGTCGTTCCGGAAGAGGGAGGCGCTGTTCACCAGAAGGGTCAGGGGCCCCAGGGCCCCGGTGACGCGTGCGACGAGCCCCGAGACGGCGGTTTCATCACCGAGGTCGCAGGCGAGGATGGCGCCGGCCCGGCCGGCCGCCTGCACCTCTTGCAGGGCCGCGCGGGCGTCTTCGTCCTCCCGGCGGCAGTGGATGGCCACGTCAAAGCCGGCGGCGGCGCAGGCCCGGACAAGCTCGCGCCCGATCCTGCGCGGTCCCCCGGTGACCAGGGCGGCGCCGCGACCCGAAACGGGCATGGCCTAGTCGAGCCGCCCCATGTCGATGATGTTCATGATGGCGAAGGTCAGGAAGAACGGGATGATGATGAAGAGGGGGCTCATGAGGCTCTCCGTGCAGCACGAGGGGCTTTAGCCGTGCTCGCCGGACTTGTCGAGGCGGCCCCGCCGGGCGCAGTGTGCCGCCGCCAATCCCGGAGGTCCCCATGCCGCTCAAGCCGATCGAAACCGCATCCTTCCAGAAGATCGCCCAGGGCATCGACCGGCCCGAGGACGTGGTCGTCAGCGCCGCGGGCCGGGTCTTCGCCTCCGACCACCAGTGTGCGGTGGCCGAGATCCTCCCCGACGGGAGCTTTGTCCGGATGGGCCCGAGGGGCGGCGCCCCGAACGGGATCAACATGGACCGCCAGGGGCGGATCCTGATCGCCAACTTCGGGATCTACGACCGGGAAGAGGGGCCCCTCCAGCGCTTCGATCCCGCCACCGGGGTCCACGAGACCCTTGTGGCCGAAGTCGGGGGCCGCCGGCTGACCAGCGCCAACTACCCCGTCATGGACCTTGACGGGAACATCTGGTGCGCCAACTCGACCCATGCCGAGACCTGGCCGCAGGCCCTCGACGGCCGCGCCGACGGCTTCATCTTTGTCCTGAGGCCGGACGGGAGCTGCGAGATCGTCGCCGAGGGCCTGAAGTTCCCGAACGGCATGGCCCTCTCGGCGGACCACAAGCGCCTCTTCTGCGCCCAGACCTCCGCCGCCGACGTCCTGGCCTTTGACATCCTGCCCGGCGGCCGGCTCGGCGCCGGGGTCCGGTACGGGCCTGTCCTGGGACAACTGGCGGGCCGGGGCCTGCCTGCGGTGAAGGAAGAGGACCTCGGCTACACCGACGGCGTCGGGATGGACGCAGAGGGCAATCTCTGGGTCTGCCTGCCGGCCGCGAACAAGGTGGTCGCCATCACCCCCGCCGGCGAGAAGGTGACCGTCGTCCACGACCCCACCGGCGAGGTGGTCAACCATCCGACCAACGTCACCTGGGGCGGCCCGGACCTGAAGGACCTCTACATCGGGTCCATCCGCGCGGACTATGTGCTCAAGGCCCGCAGTCCCGTCGCGGGACAGCCGCTCGTCCACCAGTCCTGAACCCGCGGCCGTGGAGTCTGAATCCCCCTTCCACGGCGCCGCCCGATCACTATTGTAAGGTTCCGAAGGCAGGCCGCGCCTGCCCCCGTTCATGAAGAACACATCCCGGAGGACGCCATGCGCGAGTACCTGAAATTCTACATCGACGGCCAGTGGGTCGATCCGGTCGAGCTGAAGACCCTCGACGTCATCAATCCCGCCACCGAGGGCGTCTGCGGCAAGATCGCCCTGGGCTCGTCCAAGGACGTGGACAAGGCTGTCGCCGCCGCCAAGAAGGCCTTCAAGACCTGGTCCCAGACCACCCGCGAGGAGCGCCTCGACGTCCTGAACCGCATCCTGGCCGAGTACCAGAAGCGCTTCGGCGACCTCGCCGTGGCCGTGACCGAGGAAATGGGCGCGCCCGCCTCGCTGGCCCAGCGCGCCCAGGTGCCGATCGGCCTCGGCCACCTGTCGACCGCCATCAACGTCCTCAAGGACTTCAAGTTCGAGGAGCAGCGCGGCCCGACCCTGCTCGTGAAGGAGCCGATCGGCGTCTGCGGCTTCATCACCCCCTGGAACTGGCCCCTGAACCAGATCGTCTGCAAGGTGGCCCCGGCCATCGCGACCGGCTGCACCATGGTCCTGAAGCCGTCGGAAGTGGCGCCCTTCTCCGGGCACATCTTCGCCGAGATCATGCAGGCCGCGGGCGTTCCCGCCGGCGTGTTCAACCTGGTGCACGGCGACGGCCCGACCGTCGGCGCCGCCCTGTCGAGCCATCCGGACATCGACATGGTCTCCTTCACGGGCTCGACCCGTGCGGGCATCGAGGTGGCCCGCAACGCCGCCCCGACCGTCAAGCGCGTGGCCCAGGAGCTGGGCGGCAAGAGCCCGAACATCGTCCTGGATGACGACGCCTTCGCCAAGGGCGTGGCCCGCGGCGTGGCGACCATGATGACCAACTCGGGTCAGTCCTGTAACGCCCCGACCCGCATGCTGGTGCCGAAGACCCGCATGGACGAGGCCATCGCCGTCGCCCGCGAGGCCGCCTCCCAGGTGACCGTCGGCGATCCCAACGGCAACTCCCAGCTGGGTCCGGTGGTCTCCGAGGTGCAGTTCAACAAGATCCAGAAGCTGATCCAGGCCGGGATCGACGAGGGCGCGACCCTGGTCATCGGCGGCACGGGCCGGCCGGACGGCCTGGACAAGGGCTACTATGTGAAGCCCACCGTCTTCGCGAACGTCACCAACGAGATGACCATCGCCAAGGAAGAGATCTTCGGGCCCGTCCTGTCGATCCTCGGCTATGACTCCGTCGACCAGGCCATCGATATCGGCAATGACACCGAGTACGGCCTGGCCGCCTATGTCCAGTCCGGCGACCTCGACAAGGCGCGCAAGATCGCCTCGAAGCTCCGCGCGGGCCAGGTCTCCATCAACGGCGGGGGCGGCGACATGATGGCGCCCTTCGGCGGCTACAAGATGAGCGGCAACGGGCGCGAGTGGGGCGACTACGGCTTCCACGAGTTCCTCGAGACCAAGGCTGTCCTGGGCTACGCCCCGCAGGCCGCCGAGTAAGTCCGGCGCCGCCCCGGGCCCCGGCCCGGGGCGGTCGCCTGATCTCCAGACTTCCCGCACCGCGACCGCCGGAGAGCACTTCCATGCCTGACGCTCCCGTCATCGTCCTGCCCGAGCTTTCCTGCGCCGCGGACGTGGTCCGCCACCACGCCAGGGTCCGCCCCGACGCGGTCGCCCTGGTCTTCCAGGACGAGCAGGTCACCTATGGTGAGCTGGACGTCCTGTCGTCCCGCTGCGCCAACGCCCTGCTCGCCGCCGGCGTCAGGCCGGGGGAGAGGGTCGGGACCCTGGCCCGCGGCAATGCGGACTTCTTCATCCTGTGGTTCGGCTGCCTGAAGGCGGGCGCCTGCCTCAATCCCGTGAACTGGCGCCTCGCGCCCCCGGAAGTGGCCTTCATCCTGAAGGACGCCGGCTGCCGGCTGGCGGTGATCGGGGCAGACTATTCGGCGATGATCGAGGGCCTGGCCGGCGACCTGCCGGACCTGTCCACGCGCATCCAGTTCGAGCCCGGTCATGCCGCCTGGCCGGGCTTCCGAGACTGGATCGGCGCCCATTCCGACGTCGATCCCCGCCGCGAGGCCCGGCCGGACGATGACGTCATCCAGCTCTACACTTCCGGCACCACCGGCCTGCCCAAGGGCGTCCAGCTGACCGAGGCCAACTACGCCGCCTGCTTCCGCAGCGCCAGCACGGCCTGGGCCCTCATCGAGCCGGGCGACGCGGTCCTGGTCTGCATGCCGCTGTTCCACGTGGCGGGGGCCAACCTCGGCATGCTGGGCCTCCTCATGGGCGGCCGGTGCATCATCATGCGCGAGGTCGACGTCGGACTGATGCTCCGGCTGTTCGGCGAGCATGGCGTCCGCCACGCCTTCCTGGCGCCGGCCATCATCAACATGGTCCTGCAGCATCCCGACCAGGCCCAGGCCGACCTGTCGCGCCTCGACTATGTGTATTACGGCGCCTCGCCGATCTCGGAGGAGGTGCTGACCCGGGCCCAGGCCCGGTTCGGGTCGCGGTTCATGCAGCTCTACGGGCTGACCGAGACCATCGGCGGCGGATGCTACCTGCCCCCCGAAGCGCATGACGCCGCCCTGGGCAAGCTCCGCTCCTGCGGGCGCCCCTCGCCGGGCTACGAGATCCGGGTCCGCATCGACGGCCGCGACGCCGCGGTGGGCGAGGTCGGCGAGATCGAGATCCGCTCCGAAGGGATCATGAAGGGCTACTGGAACCGCCCGGACGCCACCGCCCAGTCCATCGACGCCGAGGGTTGGTTCCGTTCGGGCGACGCCGGCTTCTTCGACGCCGACGGCTACCTGTTCATCCACGACCGGGTGAAGGACATGATCGTGTCGGGCGGGGAGAACGTCTATCCCGCCGAGGTCGAGAACGCCCTGATGTCGCACCCCGACGTCGCCGATGCGGCGGTGATCGGCGTGCCGGACGACCGCTGGGGCGAGGCGGTGAAGGCCATCGTCGTCCTCAGGCCCGGGGCTGCCCCGGACCCTGAGTCGATCATCGCCCACTGCCGGACCCAGATCGCCGGCTACAAGACCCCGAAGACCATCGACTTCATCGACGTCCTGCCGCGCAATCCCTCCGGGAAGGTCCTGCGGCGGGAGCTTCGCGAGCCCTACTGGCGGGGCCGCGAGCGCCGGGTCGGCTGACCCGCCAACGCCATCAGGAGGACCGCCCATGGATCCGCACTTCAAGGCCATGCTCGACGCCGAGGCCGCTGCGGCGGCGGGACAGGAGGCGCCGCCCCTCGACAGCCTTCCCCCGGAAATGGTCCGCGCCGGCTATGTCATGCAGCGCACCAGCCAGAACACCCGGGCGCCCAGGGACGTGGAGACCCGCGACCTGCAGGTCGACGGCGGCGCCGGGCCGGTGGGCGCGCGCCTCTACACGCCGGCGGGTGCGCCTGCGGCGACCCCGGGGCTCGTCTATTTCCATGGCGGCGGCTTCGCCATCGGCAACCTCGAGACCCATGACGGCCACTGCCGGCGGCTGGCGGCCTATTCGGGCTGCCGGGTTCTGGCGATCGACTACCGTCTCGCCCCGGAGAATCCCTTCCCGGCAAGCCATGACGACTGCCTCGCCGCGACCAGGTGGGCCTTCGACCACGCCGCGGAGATCGGCTTCGATCCCACCCGCATCGGGGTCGGGGGCTGCTCGGCGGGCGGCAACCTCGCGGCCTCGATCGCCATCGACCTGAAGGCGGACCCGAAGCGCCGCCTCGTCTTCCAGATGCTGCTCTACCCCTACATCTGTCCTGAGACGGATACCGAGAGCCGCAAGCGGATGGATGGGCCGCTGCTGACCAAGGCCGCCATCGACTGGTTCGTGAAGTGCCTGGCCGCCGAGGGGCATCCCGAGATCGACCGGGTCATCCTGGGCTCGAAGGTCGACGTCTCGGCCACCCCGGCGGCCTATGTCGTCACGGCGGGTTACGACCCCCTGCAGGACGAGGGACGCGACTACGCCAGGCGGCTCGAAGCGGCCGGGGTCCCCGTGCGCCACGTCCACTACCCGGACCTGCTGCACGACTTCTACATCATGGGCGATGTCTCGCCTGCGGTGGAGACGGCGGCCCGGGAGGCCGCGGAGGCCATGAAGGCCGCCTTCTCCTGAGCCCTCAGCCCCGCGGCGCGGCGTCAGCCGTGCCCGTGGCCGGCCGAGGCGGGCGCTGAGGTTCCCAGCCTGTCCCTCTGCTTCTGGCTCCAGGCCAGCACCGCCATGCCGAGGGCCGCCGAGAGGACGGAGCCGCCGATCACGCCCAGCCGAACGGCGCTCTGCGCCGTCGGGTTCTCGGCATCGAAGGCCAGGGCGCCGATGAACAGGCTCATGGTGAAGCCCACCCCGCACAGCAGGGCGCAGCCGTAGAGCTCCATCCAGGTGGCGTCGGTCGGACGCCGGGCGAGGCCAAGCCGGATGGCGAGGGCGGAGGCCCCGAAGACGCCGATCTGCTTGCCGATGAACAGGCCCGCGGCGACGCCCAGGGCCACCGGGCTCAGCAGGTTGCCGGCCGACAGGTCGCTGAACGAGAAGCCCGCTGCGGCGAAGGCGAAGACCGGCATGATCCCGTAGGCGACATAGGGGTGCAGGCCATCCATCATCTGCTTGAGCATGCCGCGCTCCCCCGGTCGCCGGGGTTCGATGGGGATGGTCATGGCCGCCGCGACCCCGGCGATCGAGGCGTTGACCCCGCTCTCGAGGGTAAAGGCCCAGACCAGGAAGGCGAGGACGGCGAAGAGGGCGTAGGGGGCTCTCTTCCAGCGGGCGGCGAGGAACATGGCGGCCAGCATGAGGCCCGCGCCCAGCAGGGCGGCGATGTCGATGTGGTCGGTGAAGAGGGTCGCGATCAGGACGACGGCGCCCAGGTCGTCGGCGATGGCCAGGGTCAGCAGGAAGGTGCGAAGTGCGGCCGGGAGCCGCGGCCCCGCAATGGCGAGGGCGGCGAGGGCGAAGGCGATGTCCGTGGCGACGGGGGCGGGCCAGCCCTCCACCTCGCCGCCCGGTCCCATGTTGAAGGCCAGGTAGACCAGGGCGGGGACAATCATGCCGCCGAGGGCGCCCAGCACCGGCAGGGCCAGCTTGCGCGGGTTGGAGAGCTCGCCGCGGAGGATCTCGTACTTGATCTCCAGCCCCACGACGAAGAAGAAGATCGTCATCAGCCCGTCCTTGATCCACTTCAGGACGGTCTTGGTGATCTCGATGTCGCCGACCTGGAAGGTCAGGGGGTGCTTGATCAGGCCGAAGTAGCTGGCTGACCAGGGCGAGTTCGCCAGGATGATGGCGAGGGCTGCGGCCAGGGCGAGGATGATCCCCGAAGCGGCTTCGGTCTTCAGGAAATCGAGTGTGATCTTGCGGCTCATGGCCTTCGGTTAACACGCGGGCCAGGATTGGCAAGGATCAGGTCTTGCGGCGACGCCGCGCTGCGGCCATGTCGACCCGATGCCTGTCTCGCCGCACTACGCCCCTGATCCCCGGCTCCCGGCCCTCGGCGGCGATTTCGCCGATCCCGTCCGAGCCGCGGACTTCCCTGAGCTCCGCCTGCGCTGGCGGAACGGGCGCGCAGCAGGCGCCGTGGGGCTGGACGGCCTGACAGCCGGGGAATGGTCCGACCATTTCGGACGTTTCCAGCCCCTTCCGGCCAATCTCGAGACGCCCCTGGCCCAACGCTATCACGGCCACCAGTTCCGGGTTTACAACCCGGACCTCGGGGACGGCCGGGGCTTTACCTTCGCCCAGCTTCGCGAGGCCGGAACCGGCCGCCTGCTCGACCTCGCCACCAAGGGGTCCGGCGTCACGCCCTGGTCGCGGAGCGGGGATGGCCGCCTGACCCTGAAGGGCGGCGTCCGGGAAGTCCTCGCCGCCGCCCTGCTCGAGGCCCTGGGGGTCCCGACCTCCCGGGCCTTCTCCCTCATCGAGACCGGCGAGGCCCTGGTGCGCCAGGACGAACCGAGCCCGACCCGGTCCGCCGTCCTCGTGCGGCTGAGCCACAGCCACATCCGCTTCGGGACCTTCCAGCGGCCCGCCGCCCTCGACCGGCCCGACCTGGTCCGCCGCCTCCTGGACTACACCCTCGAACATTACTTCCCGCACCGCATGGACGCGGAGGATCGGGGCGTCGCCCTGCTCGAGGAGGCCAGCCGCGCCGCCGCCGACCTCGTCGCCGCCTGGATGGCGGCCGGGTTCGTCCATGGGGTCCTCAACACCGACAACATGAACATCACCGGCGAGAGCTTCGACTACGGGCCCTACCGCTTTCTCCCGCACAGCGATCCCAACTTCGTGGCCGCCTATTTCGACCACGCCGGCCTCTACAGCTTCGGCCGCCAGCCGGAGGCGGTGTTCTGGAACCTCCGGCAGCTGGCCGGATGCCTGCTCGCGGCCGGTTCGGCCGAGGACGCCCTGGTGCAGGTCCTCAATGGCTTCGGCGACCTCTACCGTGAGGCCCTGGCCCGGGCGGTCACCCGCCGGCTCGGCCTCGTCTACCGCGGGGACGGATCGGACGTCCGCCTGGTCAGCGCCGCCTTCCAGGCCCTCGCCGCAGGAGGGCCCGGGGTCCGCTGGGAGCCCTTCTTCTTCGACTGGTTCTGCGGCGATGCGGCGCGCGCCCTGGACGGGCCCCGGGGCGGGATCTACCGGGGCGAGGCCTTCGACGCCTTCCGCAGCGAGATGGCCGACGCCGCCGTCGATCGCCCCGAGCGGCTGTCACACGCCTATTTCCGCCGCCCGGATCCCGTCGAACTCCTGATCGACGGCATAGAAGCCATCTGGGCGCCAATCGCGGAAGCGGACGACTGGTCGCGTTTCGAGGCCTGCCTGGCGGAGATCGAGGTCGCCCGGGAAGCCCTGGACCTTCAGCCGGCCTGAGGCGACGGGCGCGCGGCCCTCTGGGCGAGGATCACCCCGGTCAGGGCGATGGCGCCCCCCAGCATCTGGCCCGGCCCGAAGACCTCGCCGAACAGGAGCCAGCCCAGCACGGCCGCCACGACGGGCTGGACGAGGACCACCACGGAGGTGACCGAGGCGGGCAGGCGGCCCAGGGCCCAGGCGATGGCGCCCTGGCCGGTGACGTGCATCACGCCCAGGCCGACGCAGGCGGCCCAGCCCCCGGCCGTCGCCGGCAGCAGCCGCTCTCCCAGGAGTCCCGAGGCGACGAGGAGCAGGGGGGCGGCGGTCAGGCTGGACCAGAACATGACCTGGGCGGCGCCGCGGGTCCTGCGGGCCCGCTGGACCGCCAGGAAATAGAGGGCGTACCAGACCGCCGTCATGGCCGAGAAGGCGTCGCCCAGCGGCGGGTTGACCCCGGGAAGGCCGGGGTCCCTCGCCAGGGTCATCAGGCAGGCGCCGCCCACGGCGAGGGCGACCGCCGCGAGGAAGAGCGGCCGGACACGCTCGCGGAAGACCAGCCAGGCGACGCCGGTCACGATCACCGGGGTCAGGTTGGACAGGATGGTCGCCTTGGCCACCGATGTCAGGGCGATGCCGTAATGCCAGAAGGCCAGGTCGAGGGCGAAGGCGGCGCCGGCGAGGCCGAGCACCCAGCCGGCCGGGCCTACGCCGCCGCTCTCCCGCCGGGCGATGAGGGCGAGGAGGGGCAGGGCGAAGAGCATGCGCCAGAATCCCACGGCCGCCGGACCCGAGTCGGCGAGGCGCACGAGGATCGGCGCGAGGCCGATGATGCAGGCGCCGGCGAGGAGGACCAGCATGGCCGTCCGGCGCTCCCGGCCCCCGGCCTCTGCGACATCAGTCAAGTTCAAGCTCCGCAATCAGCTGGTCGGGGGACAGGCCCCGCGCGCGGATCGCCTGGAGGGTTTCCGCCTGGTCCCGCTTGGCGTAGCGCTTTCCGTCCGGTCCGACCAGAAGGCGATGGTGCCTGTAGACCGGTTCCGGCAGCCCCAGGAGGTGCTGCAGCAGGCGCTGGACCGAAGTCGCGCCGAAGAGGTCGCATCCGCGCACCACGTGGGTGACCCCCTGGAAGGCGTCATCGACCACGACGGCGAGATGGTAGGCGACCCCGATGTCCTTTCGGGCGAGGACGATGTCCCCCGCGGCCTCTGGGGCGACCGACCGCCTTCCGGTCTCGCCGGCCGGTCCCGCTCCGGTCTCCAGGAAGCCAAGCGGTCCGGCGCGCGCCGCCGCCGTCCGGACATCCAGCCGCCAGGCGAAGGCTTCGCCCGCGTCGAGCCGCGCCGCTTCCTCTCCCGCCGCCAGTCGCTGGCCGAAGAAGACGGGCTCCTCGCCGTGGGGCGCGCGGGTCATCGCTTCAGCCACCTCGCGCCGGGTCCGGAAGCACCTGTAGGCGAGGCCGTCGCCTTCCAGCCGGGCCAGCGCCGCCGCGTAGGCTTCGCCCCGCTCGGACTGCCGAAGGACGGGCCCGTCCCAGGCCAGTCCGAGCCAGGCCAGGTCCTCGAGGATCCCGGCCTCGAACTCCGGGCGGCAGCGGACGCGGTCGATGTCCTCGATCCTGAGCCGGAAGAGACCGCCGGCGGCGTCGGCGGCGCGCCGGGCGGTGAGGGCCGAGAAGGCGTGTCCCCGGTGCAGCCGCCCCGTCGGGGAAGGGGCGAACCTGAAGACCGGTCGTTCCACGCGCCGTGTCAGACGGCCTGGGCGACGAGATGCGGGCGGAAGATGTCCAGCTGGCTGAAGAGGGCCCTGAGGAAGGCTTCCTCCCCGCCGAGATGGGCCTGCAGGGGGGCGAATTCCTTGAAGCCGACCATCTCGGCGACACCGTGGGCGGCGCACCAGACGGCGATGGCCGCGAGTTCGAGGCCCGTCTCGTCCTCGGGGTCCAGTCCCGACTCGATCAGGGTGTCGCACACCAGCCGGTAGGCGCCTTCGTCGCGCAGCTTTTCCGGCATGGTCTCGTTGTTCTGGCTGCAGGCGAACATCACCCGGTAGATGGCCGGGTTCATGCGCGAGAACCGGACATAGGCGACCCCGAGGGTGACCAGCCGGTCTCGACCGACTTCGGCCTCGGCCAGGGCCGCCCGCATCTGGTCTCCCAGCTGGTCCCACCCCTCCATCGCAAGGGCGTCGAGGAGTTCGTTCTTGTCACGGAAATGGTGATAGGGCGCTGCGGGGCTGACGCCCGCCTCGCGGGCCACGGCCCGAAGTGAAAGGTCCGAGCCGCCCTCGGCCTCCAGCAGCCTGCGCCCCGCCTCGACCAGGGCCCGGCGGAGGTCGCCATGGTGATAGGGGCGTGTCTCGGCGACGGGCGCTTGTTCCATGAAATCTCAGTAATGGGGATCAAAAACCGGGGCAAGCCAATCTTGACAACGATCAGATGCGCCCTATCTCGCAGGTGCAGCAAAAAACAGCCCCGCTCCCCCGGGGCGCCAACTTCAAGGTGTGTGTCATGTCTCTCGTGTATGTCGAACGTCTCATCGACCGTCTTACCCCGGCCTATCTGCTGGCCCTCGGCCTGACCGTCGCGGTCGCCTCGGTCGTCTCCCTCCTGGGCTGACCTGTCGGCAGGTCGTGTGAAGGGCCCCTTCGGGGGCCCTTTTTCTTTGCCTGTCCGCCCTGTCCGGAGGGCCTGCGCCTTGTGCGATGCAAAAAAGTTCAGATCACATCTTTACACCGTTCAGATACCTGCTATCTAAGCATTGTTCAAATCGTCCAGCCCGCTCCCCCGGGCGCTCCAACTGAAGGTGTGTTTGTCATGACCCCCGCTTCCTGCCCCACCACCGCCATCGAAGTCCTGATCGACCGGGCGACCCCCATCTTCCTGCTGTCCCTGAGCTTCGTGGCCGCGGTCGGCAGCCTTCTCCTCACGGTCGCCTGACCGGATCCTTCCTTCCTCCGCTTCCTCCCGACTGGGGTCCCTTCCGGGGCCCCTTTTTTTGGTCGGGAGACCCGGCTGGGCGAGGGGGCGAGAATCGCCGCTTACTCATCCCCGCACCCCAGAGGAGGAGAGCCGACTTCCCGAAACTTCTGATCCCGTCCCAGGATCCGGTCGCGGAGGGAGGCCCTGTCCATGCAGGTCCTTGAGCGTCCGCCATCCGGTTGGCCCGCCCTCGTCCTCAACGCCGATTTCCGGCCGCTGAGCTATTACCCCCTGTCGCTCTGGCCCTGGCAGGACGTGGTCAAGGCGGTCTTCCTGGACCGGGTCGAAGTGGTTTCCACCTACGAGCAGGAAGTGCGCTCGCCCTCCTTTTCGATGCGCCTGCCCTCGGTCGTCTGCCTGAAGGAGTACGTGGTCCAGGACCGGGCTCCCGCCTTCACCCGGTTCAACGTCTTCCTGCGCGACGGCTTCGCCTGCGCCTACTGCCGGCGTAGCGAGGACCTGACCTTCGACCATGTGACGCCGCGCTCCCGGGGCGGCCGGACCAGCTGGGGCAACATCGTCACCGCCTGCTCGCGCTGCAACCTGGCCAAGGGCGGGCGCACGCCGGAGGAGGCGCGCATGTCCCTGCTCCGCCGCCCGGCCCAGCCCACGGCCTGGGAACTCCAGGAGCAGGGCCGCCGGTTTCCGCCCAACCACCTTCACCAGTCCTGGCTGGACTATCTGTACTGGGACGTGGAGCTGGACCCCTGAGGGTGGAGCTCAGACCTTCTCGCTGATGCGGATGGCGGTGCGGCAGCCGGCCCGGATGACCGCGGCGAGCAGGGGATAGGCCGGGGCTTCGCGGGCCCCCTCCTCGACCGCGAGATCGAGGTGGGCCAGTTCCTCGTCCCGGAAGCCGGCGAGTTCCTCCGCCAGTTCGGGCTCGCGCCCGGCCAGTTCGGCCACCTGACCCGCGTAGTGCTCGCCGATCACGGTCTCGACCGCTTCGGTGCAGGCGTGCGCGGCCTTCTCGCCCAGGAGGGCGGTGCCGGCGCCCAGGGCGAACCCGGCGATCCGCCAAAGCGGCGTCATCAGGGTGGGGCGGACCCCGCGCTCGGCGAGCAGGGCCTCGAAGCGGGCCAGGTGCCGGGCCTCGTGCGACTCCATCTCCTCGAGCTGGCCGGCGATACGTTCCCGGCCGGGCGCTGCGCCCAGGACGGCGCGCTGGCCGCGGTAGATGTGAACGGCGCCAAGCTCGCCCGCGTGGTCCACGCGCAGGATCTCCGCAAGGCGCGCAGCCCCGGCGCCGGCCCCTGGGCGAGGGGGCGGACGGCTCACGGGCGCGTTCTCCCGCGTCGCCAGGCCAGGAGGCCGAGGCCGGCCAGGCCCAGCGAGACCAGGGCGTTCCAACCGGCCATGGACAGGCCGAGGAGCCGCCAGGCGGCCTCGTCGCAGGCGGGGGGGCGGACCTTCAGCGTCCCGTCGAGGAGGCCCGACATGTCGAGGTCGGCGACCGAGCCGCCCGCGCCGGCGCAGGCTCCGGGGCCCGGCCACCACTTCCACTCCACGCCCGCGTGGTAGGCGGCGAGGCCCGCGCCGAACAGGAAGGCCGCCGCGAGGACAAGCGCCAGCCGGGGCCGCACGGCGTCTCCGGCCCGGGTGCGCAGGAGGACCAACCCGGCAAGGGCGATCCCACCCGCGACCCAGTAGACCTCCCTCTGCTTCAGGCAGAGCAGGCAGGGGGCGTAGCCGCCCAGGCGCTCGAAGGCGTGGGCCGTGGCCAGCATGGCGGCGCTCGCCGCAAGGGCGAGGACGGGCCACGCCGCCGGCAGGCGGTCGTGGAGGCCCTGGATCACACCCTGATTGGTCGTCGCCATGCGCGGCTTATCCTCCGAAAGCCCGCTTGATCCAAGGGGGGCTCACGTCGCCACCTTCCAGATCACGACGGCCGCCAGGAGCAGTCCGCCGCCGGCGAGGACGTAGAGGGTCATCCGGCGCTCGAACTCGGCCAGGAGGGCCGGCCCGTAGTACTTCAGGATGGCCGCCGTCAGGAAGAATCGCGCCCCACGGGTCACGACCGAGGCCCAGATGAAGGTGAAGAAGGAAAAGTGCGCCAGGCCCGAGGCGATGGTCACCAGCTTGTAGGGCACCGGGGTCAGGCCCTTGATCAGGATCACCGCCAGGCCCCACCGGTCGAACCAGGCCTGGAAGGCGTCGCGGCCCTCGGCATGGCCCATCAGCTTGAGCAGGGCGAGGCCCAGGGGCTCCAGGAAGTAGCCGATGGCATAGCCCAGCATCCCGCCGGCGACCGAGGCCGCCGTGCAGATCGCCGCATAGAGGAAGGCCTTCTCGCGCCGGGCCAGCACCATCGGGGCGAGCATGACGTCCGGCGGGATGGGAAAGAAGGAGCTCTCGGCGAAGGAGACGGCCGCCAGGGCCCAGGGCGCCCGGCGGGAGCCGGCGAGGGACAGGACCTTCTGGTAGAGGCGTCGCAGCATGGCCCGGGCCTCAGCCGAAGCCGAGGGCGGCGGCGACCTGGTAGACCAGGAAGGCTGCGGCGTAGGCGAGGGCCAGCATGTAGGCGAACATGATCGACGGCCACAGCCACCCGCCGGTCTCGCGCTTCACGACGGCCAGGGTCGCCACGCACTGGGGCGCAAAGACGTACCAGGCGAGGAAGGACAGGCCGGAGGCGAGGGACCACTGCCGCGCGAGGATGCCGGCGAGCGCCCCTTCCTCGCCGCCGACGGCGTAGATGGCGCCAAGGGCGGCCACCGCCACCTCGCGGGCCGCCATGCCGGGGATCAGGGCGACGACCATCTCCCAGCTGAATCCGATCGGGGCGAAGAGCGGCTCCAGCCAGCGTCCCAGCCGGCCGGCGGCGCTGTAGGCGATGGCCGGGCCCTCGGCTCCCGGCGGCGGGGCGGGCCATGTCGACAGGGCCCAGACCAGGACCATGAGGGGCAGGATGATCCGTCCGGCCCGGCTGATGAAGGCCCAGGCCTTGGTCCCCAGGTTGCGGGCCAGGTTGGCGGGCTCCGGGCGCTTGTAGTCGGGCAACTGCATCATGAAGGGCTCGCTCCCGCCGCGCCAGAACACCTTCCGTATCAGGAAGGCGACGACGAGGGCCGAGACGATGCCCGCCGCATAGAGCCCGAACATGACCAGTCCCTGCAGGCTCAGGAACCCGCCGACCGTGCGGTCCGGGATCAGGGCGCTGATGATCAGGGTGTAGACCGGGATCCGTGCGGAGCAGGTCATCAGGGGCGCGGTGAGGATGGTGGTCAGCCGGTCCCGGCGGCTGTCGATCACGCGGGTCGACATCACGCCGGGGACGGCGCAGGCGAAGCTGGACAGGAGGGGAATGAAGGCCCTGCCGTGCAGCCCGGCCCCGCCCATGATGCGATCCATCAGGAAGGCCGCCCGGGCCATGTAGCCCGTGTCCTCCAACAGCAGGATGAAGAGGAAGAGGAGGAGGATCTGGGGCAGGAAGACCAGTACGGATCCGACCCCGGCGATCAGGCCGTCGACCACCAGGCCTGTGATCCATCCCGCCGGGAGGATGGCGGTCGCGGCGGCGCCCAGGGCCCCGAAGCCAGCCTCGATCAGGTCCTGCGCCGGAGCGGCCCAGGTGAAGACCGCCTGGAACATCAGGAAGAGCAGGCCCAGGAGCACGGCGATCCCGGAGACGGGGTGCAGGAGCCAGGCGTCCAGGCGGCCGGTCAGGGTGTCGGGGCGGAGCGGCGGCCGTACGGCGAGGCGCAGGATGTCCCGGGCCTGCCGGTGGGCGTCGCGGACATCGGCGGAGCTTGGCTCGCGCCATCCCGCGTCCGCTTCCGGCCTCGCCGCCCCGGCCTGGGCCGCGGCGATGTCGAGCAGGGCCTCAAGCCCCCGCCGGCGGGTCGCCACCGTGGCGGTCACCGGGAGGCCCAGGCTCCGTGACAGGGCCTCGAAGTCGATCCCTATGCCCTGGCGTTCGGCGATGTCGATCATGTTGAGCACGAACACCACCGGCCGGCCGGTGGACTTCAGCTCGAGGGCCAGGCGCAGGACCAGGCCGAGGTTGGTGGCGTCGGCGATGCACAGGATCACGTCCGGGGCCGGTTCGTCGCGCAGGCGTCCCAGGACCGCGTCCCGGGTCACGGCCTCGTCGGGCGACCGGGCCCGCAGGGAGTAGGTCCCCGGAAGGTCGATCAGACGGACCCGGCGGCCGTCAGGCAGGTCCGCCAGTCCCTCCTTCCGCTCGACGGTGACCCCGGCGTAGTTGGCCCCCTTCTGCCGCCCGCCGGTCAGGGCGTTGAACAGGGCGGTCTTGCCGCAGTTCGGATTACCGACGAGGGCGAAGGTGGCGAAGGGCGCCGGGGTCACGCCGCCTCCGGGGCCAGGATGACGTTCATGGCCTCGCTGCGCCGAAGCGCCACCCGCATGTCGTCCACCTTCACGGCGATGGGATCCGCGCCGAGGAATCCTTCGTGCAGCACCTCGACCCGGGCGCCTTCCACGAAGCCGAACTCGAGGAGGCGGAGCTCCAGCTCCTCCGGGTCCAGGGCTCCCGAGGGGCCGGCCGGAGCCGCCAGGACCCTGACGATCACGCCTCGGTCCCCGGGGTGAGCCGCGCCCAGCCGGAAGGCTGTCGGGTCCTCCGCCATCCGGGCGTCTTGGGGCATTGCGGATCTCCGGGCGGGACGGATGTTGCGAACGGTTTTCATCTGACCGCTGTTGCGCCAAGACGCAACCCCGGCAGAAAACGGATGCGGGACGGCGGGGCAGGGGGTATCACCGGCACGCACCCGCGGGCGTGGCGGAATTGGCAGACGCGCCGGACTCAAAATCCGGTTCCGCAAGGAGTGTCGGTTCGACCCCGACCGCCCGCACCAGTCGTTCCCGGGCCGGCTTCGCCTGCCCCCTGAAGAGAGGCGAGGCCGCGAATGAAGGTGCTCCGCAGCTTGCGCCTGCTCTATGTCCAGGTCCTGGTGGCCATCGTCCTCGGCATCCTCGTCGGGTTCTGGTGGCCGGAGATCGGCGTGGCCCTGAAGCCGCTGGGCGACGCCTTCGTCCGGCTGATCAAGATGGTGATCGCCCCGGTGATCTTCTGCACCGTCGCCGCGGGCATTGCGCGCATGAGCGACATGAAGGCCTTCGGGCGCCTGGGCCTGCGGACGCTGATCTACTTCGAGGTGGTCTCCACCCTCGCCCTGGTCGTGGGGCTGGTCGTCGGCCGGGTGGTCCAGCCGGGGGCCGGCTTCAACGTCGATCCCGCCTCGCTCGATCCCACCATCGCCGCCAGCTATGTCGAGAAGGCCGCCCATGGCGCAACCCTGTCGGAATCCCTCCTGGCGGTGATCCCGGAGGCCTTCTTCGGGGCCTTCGCCGAGGGCAATCTCCTGCAGGTCCTGCTGATCGCCATCCTCACCGGCTTCGCCTGCACGCGGCTGGGCGACTTCGGCCGGCAGGCCGCGGACGTCTTCGACAGCATCTCCCACCTGTTCTTCGGCGTGATCCAGGTGGTGGTGAAGTTCGCTCCCATCGGCGCCTTCGGCGCCATGGGCTTCACCATCGGGAAGTTCGGCCTCGCCGCACTGATCAAGCTGGGGGCCCTGGTGGCCACCTTCTATGCGACCTCCCTGGTCTTCGTGCTGGTGGTGCTGGGGCTCATCGCGGCCCTCGCCGGGTTCTCGATCCTGAAGTTCCTCCGCTACATCCGCGAGGAGCTGCTGATCGTGCTCGGCACCTCGTCCTCGGAGTCCGTCCTGCCGCAGATGATGCAGAAGCTGCAGCAACTCGGCGCCGGCAAGACGACCACGGGCCTCGTCATCCCCACGGGCTACAGCTTCAACCTGGACGGCACCAACATCTACATGACCCTGGCCACCCTGTTCCTGGCCCAGGCCATGAACGTGCCGATCACGCTTGGCCAGGAGCTGACCCTGCTGGGGGTGGCCATGCTGACGTCCAAGGGGGCGAGCGGGGTCACCGGGGCGGGCTTCATCACCCTGGCGGCGACCCTCGCCGTCGTGCCGGACATCCCCATCGCCGGCCTTGCCCTGCTGGTGGGGGTCGACCGCTTCATGAGCGAATGCCGCGCCCTCACCAACCTCGTCGGCAACGGCGTGGCGACCCTGGTCATCGCCCGCTGGGAAGGCGACCTGGACCGCGACCGACTCCGGGAGGAGCTGGACCGGGGCCCGCCCGCCGCCTCCGCTGCGACGGCGACGGCGGCGGGAGCCGACTGAACCGCCTCAGGCGGCGGCGCTCGGCCGGGCCTTCGTGCGCTCGAACCAGGCGCGGATGTTGCCGGCCTCGTCCGGGATCGGCTGGCCGACCTGGGCCCCAAAGGCCAGGAAGCAGAACAGCAGGATGTCGGCGAGGGTGAAGCGCTCGCCCGCCACCCAGGTGCGGCCGGCCAGCAGTCCGTCCAGCCAGATCAGGCGGTCACGGGCGATTTCCTTCAGTTCCTTGGCCCCGTCGGCGCCGACCAGCTTGATGCGGTTGGCGAACAGGGCGCGCCCCTCGGCGGCGCGGAAGCCGTTGGCCATGGGCTCGCAGATGTTGAGGTCGATGCGACGCACCCACATGCGGGTCTCGGCGCGCTCCTCGGGGGTGGAGCCGATCAGGGCCGGACCGGAGCCGATTTCCTCGAGGTACTCGCAGATCGCCGTGATCTCGGAGATGGTCTTGCCGTTGTCCAGCTCAAGCGACGGGAGCTGGCCCGCCACGTTGACGGTGGAATTGAACGGCGGGCGGCGGTTCTCGCCCCCCATCAGGTCGACCTCCTGCCTGGCGATGTCCAGGCCCTTCTCGGCGATGAACATGCGCACGACGTGCGGGTTGGGTCCGACGGAATTGTAGAGTTTCATCCTGGGTCTCCTGCCTTTCCCGCGATTAGCCGGGCGGCGGCCGCAGCCGTCAAGCCGGACCCTGCGTCAACCTTGCGGCGCTTGTCCCCGGGGTCCCGCCGCGCCTAGGCTGGGACCCATCACGGGGAGACATGACATGACCGACCAGCCCATCCTTCTGATCGACGATCCGGCGCCTCACATCCGGCGCCTGACCCTGAACCGTCCCGAGAAGCGCAACGCCCTCTCCAACGCCCTGCGCGGGGAGCTGTTCGCGGCCCTGGAGGCGGCCGACCAGGATCCGGCGGTGCGGGTCATCATCCTGCGGGGCGCGGGCCCCTGCTTCTCCTCGGGCTACGACCTCGCCGGGGTCGGCGCCCTGCCGTTCCACACCGCCGGCGGCCAGGGCCAGTGGGCCCGGCACGTCGTCGAGGGCTGCTTCCGCATGTGGGACATGTCCAAGCCCATCATCGCCCAGGTCCACGGCTGGTGCCTGGCCGGGGGCTCGGAGCTCGCCGTGGCCTGCGACCTCGTCTACGTCGCCGAGGACGCGAAGATCGGCTACCCCGCAGTTCGGACCATGAGCCCGCCCGACAACCAGTACCACGCCTGGATCGTCGGCATGCGGGCGGCCATGGAGCTCATGCTCACCGGGGACGCCTTCGACGGGCTCGAGGCTGTCCGCCTCGGCTTCGCCAACCGGGCCTTCAAGGCCGAGCAGCTGGAGGCCGAGGTCCTGGCCATGGCGGAGCGGATCGCCAAGGTCGACCCGGAGCTGGCCCAGCTGAACAAGCGCCTGGTCCACCGGCAGATGGAGGCCATGGGCATGCGGGCCGGGATCCGGGCCGGCACCGACCTGCACGCCCTGGGCTGGCACACCCCCGCCAGCCGGGCCTACATGGCCGAGCTGCGGCAGGGCGTCACCAAGGCGCTGACCAGCCGCGACTCCGCCTTTGGCGACTACCGGACGGGGGACAAGGCGGAGGGCTGAAGCCCCCGCCGCGTCAGAAGGCGTAGCGGTAGCCGAAGACCGGGCCCGCGAGGGTCAGGTCGGAGTCGAGCTTCCGGCCGGTGACCTCAAGGTTGTAGACCCGCACGCCGCCGTAAAGGCTCGAGGCGTCATTCAGGCGGTAGTCGGCGGTGGCGAGGGCCTGCCAGGTCTTCAGGTTCCCGCCCCCGAGTCCGGCGTAGTCGACATAGGCCGCAAGGGTCCAGTTCTCGCCCGAGCGGACCTTGCCGCGGACGCCGACCATGGGCTGCCAGCTGTCGGTCTCGTTGTCGGAGGTGATCCCCGGCTGGCCCGGGCGGCTGATCCCGGCCTTGAGGCCGAACTTGCTGTAGCGGGCGCCGGCCAGCAGGTCGATCGAGCCGCGCTCATGCTCATACACCCGCGCAAAGCCGGCCAGGGTGGCCTCGGTGGTGGAGGCCGCGATCTTGCTGTCGATCACCGGGGTCCCGCCCAGCTTGACCCCGGGCTTCAGGGTGAACTTCACATAGCCCACGTCGCCCAGGACCCCGAAGCGTCCATGCCGCGCCTCCGCCGTACCCATGAAGGCGCCGGTCAGGTGGCTCAGCACGTCCTTGATGGAGATGTCGATGTCGGCGGTCGGGCCGTCAGGCGGCACCTGGCTGTCGCCCACAATGCCCGGGGCCCAGAGGTAGGGCGAGACCGAGAAGTCCCAGCCTTCCTCGGCATGGGCGGCGCCAGAGGCGGCGGCGAGGGCGACGGCGGCGACGGCGGCGGGCAGGAACTTCATGTAACTCTCCGGTTCGGCAGGACAGGCGCCAGGCAGGCGCGCAGCCCGTCCGGGTCGCCATGCCCTAGCATCCGCCGATCCGGTAGAGAGTCTGAAGTTAGACGATTGTGACCTGGGGTTATCGCCCCTAGGCGGAGACGGCGGCCTTGGTCAGGCTCTTGGTCAGGATGCCGATGGCCGCGTCGCGGTCGATCCGCTCGATGGCCGCAACCTCGCGCGCCATCCGGTCCAGGGCGGACTCGTACAGCTGGCGCTCGGAATAGGACTGCTCCGGCTGGTTTTCCGCCCGGTGCAGGTCGCGCACGACCTCGGCGATGGAGATCAGGTCGCCCGAATTGATCTTGGCTTCGTACTCCTGGGCGCGGCGAGACCACATGGTGCGCTTCACGCGGGCGCGGCCCTTGAGCGTGGTCAGGGCCTGGCTGACGACATTGCCCTCGGCCAGGGACCGCAGGCCCGAGACCTTCGCCTTGGCGGTGGGCACCCTGAGGGTCATTTTCTCGTGGTCGAAGGTGATGACGTACACTTCAAGCGAATAGCCGGCGACTTCCTGGGTCTCGATCCCCTGGACCTGCCCGACGCCATGCGCCGGATAGACCACGTGATCGCCCACCGTGAACTGAAGACCGTCCTTGCTCATACAGTGATCCCCTCAACACACATCCGTGCGCCGCAAGCCCGGCCTGGTCCTTCGCCCGGGACAAACCGGCCCGCCCCGCGAAACCTGCGGGCCTGGACCTGTCTGTTTCCGGTGGCTTCCGGTCAGGACACCCTTCGCCTTCCAGGGGCGGAGGTCGACGGCGAGCGACGACTCGTGGACACAAGATCCCGGGCGGGAGTCCGCTCGGGAGGCGCGGTCCTATCACAAAACCGAGATCAATGAAAGGCTTGCCCCGAGGGGCGATCAGGAGCCCTTGCCGGGCTTCTCACTGAAATACTTCTCGAACTTGCCGGTTTCCCGCTCAAAGTCCGTGGCGTCGGCCGGCGGATCGCCCTTCAGGGTGATGTTGGGCCAGACCTTGGCGTAGTCGGTGTTGATCCTCAGCCACTTGCCGTCCGGGGTGTCCTCGGTGTCGGGCTTGATCGCGTCCACCGGGCACTCCGGTTCGCAGACCCCGCAGTCGATGCACTCGTCGGGGTTGATGACCAGGAAGTTCTCGCCCTCGTAGAAGCAGTCGACCGGACACACCTCCACGCAGTCCATGAACTTACATTTGATGCAGGGGTCCATGACGATGTAGGTCATCGCGGCTCTCGGCCTCCGGGCTCAGGTCGCTTCCGGCGCGGGTTCTCGCGGTCTGGGCCGGGGTTGTCAATGCCGGCCGGGCGTCATCGCGCCGGGGACAGGCGGAGCACCCGTTCCGTCGCCGCCTCAACGGCCCCGCGGCTGTAGACCAGGGGCAGGTAGCCGCCCTTCGCCCAGGTCTCGAACAGGTCCCGCGCATGCGGACTGTCGATGTCGCCCGACTGGCCCGGCGTGTTGATGAACCGGCTGGAGTCCCAGTCCCCGACGTCCAGGACCATCCGGAAGGAGGCGCCGGACGTCACGCGGAAGTCGTCGGCGCGCCAGGTCGCCGCGAGGGGCGAGAGGGAGGTCCCCGCCATGGGCGTCGGGCCGACGCTCAGGCCGGCGGCCTCGCCCTCCACGGCCAGGGGCGCCAGCACGTGGTTGAACTGCGCCTGGTGAAGTCGGCCCCAGGCCCAGGTCGAGGGGTCCGGGCCCAGGCGGGAGGCCACCTCGGCCACCGCCGCTTCGAGGCTCCTGACCAGGAGGGCGTCTCGCGTCCCGGCGGGATCGGGCCCGAACGCCGCGTCCGGCGCCTCCAGCAGGTCCATCACCGCCGCGAGGTCCCCGCCCCCGATCAGCGCCCGGGCTCCCTCCGGCGCCGCCGTCCCGACGACGGCCGGTCCGAGGTGCTTGCCGGTCCAGGTCAGGAAGACCGCCGCCGCCGCACTGTCGACCCGGGCGGCCCCGTCCCACCCGCGCAGCAGGTCGAGGGCCTTCGCCGTCAGGGGGTCCGAGGCGCGGAGCGGCGCCAGGAGCTTCAGCAGCCGCCTGGAGGTGATGTCCGTCGGGTCGGTCTGCAGGGCCATGGCGTCCTCGAGGCTGATGCGCGCCTTGCCGCCCAGCACCTCGTCGATCCTCCGCTGGCGCGAGGGGTTCGACCACTCAAAGCCGACCTTGCGCTCTGCGACCGGATAGTCGGCCGGCAGGTTCATGGCGTTGGCCGTGCCGATGAAGCCCTCCGGAGGATCGACCCGCGAGGGCAGTTCGTCCTGGGACAGGAAACCCCGCCACTCGTACCGACCGTCGCCGGGCGTTGGCAGCAGGCCGTCCCAGTTGGGCCGCGCCGGCACGCGGCCGGCGGCGACCCAGCCGATGCGTCCGGTGACGTCGGCATAGACCTGGTTCTCGCTCGGCGTGCCCCAGTTCGCCAGGGCGCCCTTGAACTCCGGCCAGGAGCGGGCGTTCATGTAGCCCAGCGAACCGAAGTAGGCGCTGGCCCCGGGCTCGGCCCAGACCGAGCGCAGGGCGAAGGCCCTCCGGTCCGCAGGATCCGCATGGATGACCGGACCGTGCCGGGTGAACCTCAGCTCCACCTCCCGGGGCGCCTGCCCGCGCACCTCGATGCGCTCGCGCACGGTCTCCATCCGCGCCCAGCCGTCGCCGTAGCGATAGAGGTCCGGGTCCCGGGGCGAGGTCTCGTAGACGTAGAGGTCCTCCTGGTCGGCGTAGAAGATGGTCAGGCCGAAGGCGATGGTCCCGTTGTGGCCGATCGAGACCCCCGGCAGGGCGGGTTCGCCGGCGCCGATCACCGACAGGCCCGGGGCCTCAAGGTGGACCACGTAGCGAAGGGAGGGCAGGCCGTGGTCCCGGTGAGGGTCATTCGCCAGGATCGGGCGCCCAGTCGTCGTCCGCGACGGGGCGATCGTCCAGTTGTTGGAGCCCTGGGAGTCCGGCGGCGAGGCCTCGGCTGCGAGCCGTCGACGGGCGGCGTCGAACTTCACGCCCCGGGTGGCGAGGTTGTAGTCGTCCAGGACGTTGGCCGGGATGGCGCAGGGGTCGAGTCCCTCGGGGACCTTGCTGTTCCAGTCCGGCTCCAGCTTCTTGAAGAGGCGATCGGCCCCGGGGCCGCCCTTGCAGAGGATCTGCGCCCGGGTGGCCTCCATGCCGGCGTTGCGGGTCAGGCCGTGGCTGCGGATGCGCACCACGTCCTCGGCCGCCCATCGGTCCGGCCGCGTCCCGGCGATCCGGAATTCCCGGGGCAGGGGCCGGCGCCCCGAGAGGATCTCGTCGACATAGGCGTTGACCCCGGACACGAAGGCCTCGGTGTCGGACTTCGCCGAAGCCCCGTAGGCGGCCCACTCGGCCGCCATGTCCCCGCGATAGAGGAAGAGCCGCGCGGCGCGGTCCTGTTCCGCGAAGTCCGGGCCGAAGTCCTTGGCCAGCAGGCCAAGGCCGCGCTTGCGCCACAGGTCGATCTGCCAGAGCCGGTCACGGGCGGCGTTGTAGCCCTGGAGGAAGAAGGCGTCCCGGGCGGAGCGGGCGTAGATGTGGGGCACGCCCCACCTGTCGATGCGGATCTCGGCGGGGGCGGCGAGGCCTGCAACCTTCCGCGCCTCGACGACCGGCCGGGACTGCGCCGCGGCGTCGCCCGCGGGAATGAGCGCGCTGAAGAGGGCCAGCGCCCCCAGTATGGCCAGTCTTGCGGTCATGTCGCATCCTCCCCTTCGGCCTGACGCTAGAGCGCCCGCGCCCGGCGGGGAAGGGGTTCAGGACGCGCCCGTCCCGGCCCCGTCCTGCGCCTCGAGGGCGCGGTAGAGGGTGCGGGCCTCCGCCGGCGGACCCCGGCGCTCCCCAAGCCCCAGAAGTTCCACGGCGGTCAGCCGTCCGCCCACCGCGAAGACCAGGCGATCGCCGATCCGCAGGGGACGGGCGCACTTGTCGATCCGGGTCTCCGAACCCTCGCGGGTGAGGCGCACCCGGCCCTCGTCGAGGAATCGCGCGGCGAGGCTCCGGGACTTGAAGAACCGCGCGCGCCAGAGCCAGACGTCGGCCCGGATGGAGGCCGTCTCGGTCATACGGCCTTCCGCCCCGGCTTGCGGGGACGTCGCCCGGGGCGGCGCGGCCGGGCCCGGCCCGGCGTCTCCGCCTGCGGCTTCAGGGCCGCCAGGGCCGAGAAGGGCGAGGCGACCACGGCGGGACCCGGCGGCCGGGGTGCGGGAGGACGCCGGCGCCGCCAGGCGACCGGCGCGTCCGTGCGTGGACGCTCCAGCGGCGCGAAGCCGAGGGCCCGCAGGACGGCGAAGAGGTGTTCGGCGGGCGCGTCGAACAGGCTGGCGAGCCCCGGCGAGACCTCGACCCCGCGGCCCGTGGCCGGAGCGGCGCGCAGGGCGGCGTCGAGGGCCTCGAGTCGCGCCGCCTCGACCAGCAGGTCGCCCGCACGGCGAAGGCCCGCCGCCGCCAGGACCGGGCGCGGCGGCGGCTCCTGCCCGCGCAGGAGGCGGCCGGGCGCCGGCGGGGGGAGACCCGGGGCGAGGATGGCCCGCACCAGGTCGAGGGCCTCGGGCGAGGGCAGGGCGGGAAGGAAGACGGAGAAGGCGCCGAGGCGCACCCCCAGGGCGCGCAGGCTCCGGCGCTCGGCGGGGGAAAGGGCCGCCGCCTCCTCGCGGACCTCGGTGCGGTCGAGGACGCCGCCGGCCTCGACCAGGCGCCAGGCGAGGCCCCGGGCGAGCCCGCGAAGGCGGCCGCCGCGCAGGGCCTCGTCCAGGGCGGCGAGGGGGGCGAGGCGACGGCCCGCCTCCGCCGCCAGCCAGGCCTCCAGCCGCCTCTGGGCGCGCTCGCGTGCAGGGACGGGCCCGAGGTCGCCGAAGAGCCGGGCGCGGGGGGCGAAGAGTCCGCCGCCCTGGACGGCCGCCGCCGCTTCGCCCCGCCAGAGGATGCGCCCGCCGGGTTCCAGGGCGAAGGCCTCATCAGGCTCGGCGGCGAGACGGCCGAGGCGCCGGGCGATCTCCGGGGAAGCCGCGGCGTTGGCGGCCGCGCGCAGGGCTTTCTCCTCAAGGGCCGAGCCGGCCCGCTCGGGGGTGAAGACCACGCCCTGCAGCCGGCCGACCACCTGCCCCTCGACGGTGACCACGCCCTCCCGCGAGACGCCGGCCAGGAGCTCGCCGGAGCTGCGCAGGGTGCGCATCAGGACGCTGGTCCGCCGGTCCACGAACCGGGCGGTCAGCTTCTCGTGGAGGGTGTCCGAAAGCCGGTCCTCCAGGACGCGCGTCCGCCCCTGCCAGCCGGCGGGGTCGCTCAGCCAGCCCGGGCGGTTGGCGACATAGGCCATCGTCCGCACGTTGGAGAGACGGGCCTGGAGGGTGTCGATCTCGCCCTCCGTCCGGTCGAGACGGCGGAACTGCTCCGCCATCCAGTCCTCGGGGATCCGCCGGCCGTGGCTGGAGAGCCAGAAGAAGAATTCCCGGGCGAGGCGGACATGCTCCTCGAGCCCGGTCTTCCGGAAGTCCGGGGTCTGGCAGACGTCCCAGAGGTGGAGGAGGGCGCTGCGGTCTCGGCAGCGGTCGGCGACCCGCGGGTCGGCGGCCAGCTGGCGCAGGGTGATCTCGTCAAGGGCCTCGGCGGACAGGGACAGGCCCTCCCGGCCCGGCGCCTCCCCGAGGGACCGCAGGAGTCCCCCGAGGGAGCCGAAGTCGAGCCGCGGATTGCGCCACTCGGCCGAGGGAACCGGATCGTAGCGGTGGGCCTCGACCTGGGCCACCAGTCCGGGCTCCATCTCCTCGCAGTCGCCGGTCACCCCGAAGGTCCCGTCCTTGCGGAACCGGCCGGCCCGCCCGGCGATCTGACCCACCTCCTGCGGGTGCAGGGCGCGGGTGCGGCGGCCGTCGAACTTCTGCAGGCCGGCGAAGGCCACATGGTCGACGTCCATGTTCAGGCCCATGCCGATGGCGTCGGTGGCCACCAGGAAATCCACCTCGCCCGACTGGTAGAGCTCCACCTGGGCGTTGCGGGTCCGGGGGGAGAGCGAACCCATGACCACCGCCGCCCCGCCCCTCTGGCGCCGGATCAGCTCGGCGATGGCGTAGACCTGGTCGGCGGAGAAGGCGACCACGGCGGTCCGCCGGGGCAGGCGGGTCAGCTTCTTGCCGCCGGCGTAGGACAGGGTCGAGAACCGCTCCCGGCTGGTGATCTCCGCGTCAGGCAGGAGCCGACGGATCAGGGGCGCCATGGAGCCGGAACCCAGGAGCAGGGTCTCTGAGCGCCCGCGGGCGTGGAGCAGCCGGTGGGTGAAGACATGGCCCCGCTCGGGATCCGAGCAGAGCTGGATTTCGTCGACCGCGAGGAACTCCACCTCCCGGCTGAGCGGCATGGCCTCGACCGTGCAGACAAAATAGGCGGCGCGGGGTGGAATGATCTTTTCCTCGCCCGTGATCAGGGCGACGGCGCGCGCACCCCTCGCCCGGACGATGCGGTCATAGATCTCGCGGGCGAGGAGCCGGAGGGGAAGGCCGATCATCCCCGAGGCGTGCCCCAGCATCCGCTCGACGGCGAAGTGGGTCTTTCCGGTGTTGGTGGGGCCGAGGACCGCAACCAGGCGGGACGGCGCCGGCCCCGGCGGACGCTCGCTCATGCCTCAAGGTTGGGGTGGGAATCGGCCCCCCGCAAGCCATGCGGCTCGGTCCGGGGGCCAGATAAGGGGAAAGGTCTTAATGGAGGCTCGCTAAACGCACGAACACGCGCGAAACGAATCATGACCGAATCAGCGACACAGCGCGATTCGGATTTTGTTCCATACTAGTAATTGTAGCAGATCGTCCGTTAACCACAAATGAAAAAGCTCACCTGTCCACAGGGAACTCAGAGGGGATCGGCCGGGGGCCCGGGTCGGGTCGCGCCCCCGCGCCCCCAGCCTTGACCTGCGGCGTCCGCTTCGCCTATATCGCCGCTCCCCCGGCGGCCGCGCGGTCCCCGGGCCTCTTTCTGTCGGGATGAGAAACCCATGTCGCGCCGCTGTGAACTCTCTGGTGTCGGTCCGATGGTCGGCCACAATGTGAGCCACTCGAACGTCAAGACCAAGCGCCGCTTCCTGCCGGCCCTGGCCCCTGTGACCCTCCAGTCCGACGCCCTCGGGCAGACCTTCAAGCTGCGCATCACCAACGCAGTCCTTCGGACCCTGGACTTCAAGGGCGGCCTCGACGCCTACCTGGTCAAGGCCCGTGACGAGGACCTTTCGCCCCGCGCCCTGAAGATCAAGCGCCAGGTGAAGGCCAAGCTCGCCGAGCAGGCCGCCGCCTGACGGCCGGCCCTCACGGGACCTGGAAGGGGCCGCCCCAAGGGGCGGCCTTTTTCGTTTCCGGCGCCTTTGCGCCGGCGATGCGGTTGCGCGGCCTCGCCTGATCTGGTCCATCCTCGGACAGGTCCGCTGCAGGAGAGCGCCATGAAGATCACCGCCGCCGTCGCCCGTCCCGGCAAGGCCGGATTCGACATCGAGGCCCTGACCCTGGACGATCCCCGCGACGACGAGGTCCGGGTCCGCATCGCCGGGGTGGGCCTCTGCCATACCGACCTGGTGTTCCGCCACGCGGGAGAGGCGGTCTATCCCCTGCCGGCGGTGTTCGGCCACGAGGGCTCGGGGATCGTCGAGGCGGTGGGCTCCGCCGTCACCCGCTTCCGGCCCGGGGATCGGGTGGCGATCAGCTATCGCTCCTGCGGCGCCTGCGACCGCTGCCACGACGGCGACGCCCCCTATTGCCGCACCATGCCCCTCCTGAACTACACCGGCGCCCGGACGGACGGGTCCCGGGCCCTTCACGACGAGGCCGGCGACGTCGCCTCCAACTTCTTCGGCCAGTCCTCCTTCGCCAGCCACGCCCTGACCTACGAACGCAACCTGGTGAAGCTGCCGGATGACGTGCCCCTGGAGCTCATGGGGCCCCTGGGCTGCGGCATCCAGACCGGCGCCGGGGGGGTGATGAACAGTCTCGCGGCCCGCGCCGGGTCCTCCATCCTCATCACCGGCGGCGGGTCCGTGGGCCTGAGCGCGGTCATGGGCGCGAAGATCCAGGGGTGTTCCGTGATCATCCTGCTCGAGCCGATGGCTTCCCGCCGTGAACTCGCCCTCGAGCTCGGCGCCACGCACGTCCTCGACCCGGCCGCGACCCCGGACCTCGCCGCCGCCGTGCGCGCCATCACGCCCGTCGGGGTGGACTACGCCTTCGACACCACCGGCGTTCCCGCCGTCCTGAACGCCGTCATGGCGGGCTGCCTGGGCTCCAAGGGGGTGTTCGGGATCGTCGGAGTCACCCCGCCCGGGACACCTGCGCCCGGCGACATGGGCCAGATCATCACCTTCGGCCATACGGTGAAGGGGATCATCGAGGGGGACGCCGACCCGGGCGTCTTCATCCCGCAGCTGGTCGAACACTACAAGGCGGGGCGCCTGCCCTTCGACCGGATGATCCGCACCTATCCCCTGGCCGAGATCGACCGGGCCATCGCCGAGCAGCACCAGGGCGTGTGCGTGAAGGCCGTCCTCATCCCCTGAAGGTTCGGCTGGCTGTCAGGGCTTCCAGTCGAAGGCGAGCAGCAGGGTCCGCTGCTCGGTCGAGAAGTTGTCGTCGGAGGCCAGCAGGAACCGCAGGACGCCGTCCTTGCGCGGCTGGACGTCGAAGCCCTCGAAGTTGTCCGTGGTCAAGGGCCGGGCCAGCTCCAGCCGGTCCACCTCGGCCCCGGCGGCGTTGCGCAGGATGAGGGCGATGCGGGAGCCGCGGAGCGGATCCCAGGCCCGGATCATGTAGGCGAGGCCGCCGTCGGGCAGGGGGCTCACGGCGACGAGGCCAAACTCGAAGGGCTTGGCCAGGGTTCCCAGCGAGCGGCAGGGGGCCCTGAGGGTGCAGCTCCAGAGTTCGCCCGACTCCTCGCCCCCGGCCAGCCAGGCGTCGGGCCCCCGCGCGGGATCCGCCGACAGGGCCTCGAGGCCGCCGTTCGGCGGGAAGGTCGCGGCGGGGCTGTTCACCACCCGCGGGGGACGTCCGTCCGCGGGATAGAGCAGGATGCGGTGGCGCTGCTCGAAGCTGACCAGGCGGGAGCCGTCGCGCAGCAGGGCCAGTCCCTCGGCGTCGGCTTCCAGCTTGCCGCCCAGGGGCCCGCCGCCTTCGCCCTGGAGGGGGGTGATGCGCGCCCGATCGAGGCCCGCCAGCCTTCCCGCCGGGTCCAGGCGCAGGCGCGCCTCGAAGAGATCGCCTTCGTCCGTCACGCCGAGGAGTCGCTCGTCCGGCAGCAGCCGGATGTCCGACAGCCCATGGAGCCGGTTGCTGTCCGTCGCGGTCAGGGCCAGCCCCCCCGCATAGCGGAACCGGCCGAACTCGGTCCGCTCGGGGCGGGTCGGGTCCGCCGCCACGGGTTCCGCCGCCACGGTCACCCAGGGGCCGGACTGGATCGGGCCGGTCGCCCGCACGGAGCGGTCGGCGCAGGCCGTCGCCAGCAGCGCCAGGGCGGCGATCAGCAGGGTGCGCATCACAGGACCGCCTTCCTCACTTCCTTGAAGGTCGAGCGCCGCGCCGGGCCGTCGGGGCCCTGGGTGTGCGGCGGCGGCGCCAGCAGGCCGGCGGTGCGCCGGTTGGCCTTGCGGGGCTCCTCGTCGAACAGCTCCGCCAGCTGGTCGACAATGGCGCCGGCCAGCTGCTCGACGTCGACGATGGTCACGGCCCGCCGGTAATAGCGGGTCACGTCATGGCCGATGCCGATGGCGATCAGCTGGACGGGGCTCTTGCCCTCGATCTCGGCGATCACCTCGCGCAGGTGCTTCTCCAGGTAATGACCGGAGTTCACGGACAGGGTGGAGTCGTCGACCGGCGCGCCGTCGGAGATGACCATCAGGATCCGGCGGGCCTCCGGCCGGCCGATCAGCCTCTGGTGGGCCCACATCAGGGCCTCGCCGTCGATGTTCTCCTTGAGCAGGCCCTCCCGCATCATCAGGCCGAGATTGCGGCGGGCGCGGCGCCAGGGGGCGTCGGCGGCCTTGTAGATGATGTGCCGCAGGTCGTTCAGCCGGCCGGGTGCGGCGGGCTTGCCGGCCTTCAGCCAGTCCTCGCGGGAACTGCCGCCCTTCCAGGCCCGGGTGGTGAAGCCCAGCACCTCGGTCTTGACGCCGCAGCGCTCGAGCGTGCGCGCCAGGATGTCGGCGCAGACCGCCGCCACCATGATCGGGCGGCCGCGCATGGACCCGGAATTGTCGATGAGGATGCTGACCACCGTGTCCCGGAACTCGGTGTCCTCTTCCTCCTTGAAGGCGAGGGAGGCGGTGGGGTCGATGATGACGCGGGTCAGGCGGGCGACGTCGAGGATCCCTTCCTCGAGGTCGAAGGTCCAGGACCTGTTCTGCTGGGCCATCAGCTTGCGCTGCAGTTTGTTGGCGAGGCGCGAGACCACGGTGGACAGGCTGGCCAGCTGCTGGTCGAGGTAGGCGCGCAGGCGGGTCAGCTCCTCGGCCTCGCAGAGCTCCTCGGCGGCCACCACCTCGTCGTGGGCGGTGGTGAAGACCCGGTAGGCCGGGACCTTCCCCTCGCCCTTGATCTCCGGCCGGGCGGGCTGGTCGCCCTCGCCCATCTCCGGAGGCTCGTCCATGTCCTCGGCGCTGGGATCCTCCATCGCCTCGGTCAGCTGGCTGTCGGCGTCCTCGCTCTCGCGGTGGGTGGAGTCGCCGTCGTCGAGGGCGGTCTGCTGGGGGGACTGGGCCTCGCCCTCGCCCTCCTCGCCCTGCTCGCTGGCCTCGGATTCGCCCTCGTCGCCGTCCTCTTCCTGCTGGTCGGCCTGGTCCGGCGCGTCGGTCAGGTCGTCGCCCATGGACAGGTCGCGCAGCAGGCTGCGGGCGAGGCGGCCAAAGGCCTTCTGGTCGCCGATGACCTCGCCCAGCTTGTCCAGGGTCTCGCCGCCCCGGGCCTCGATCTCCGCCCGGTACATGTCGACGAGGGGGCGGGCGTTCACCGGCGGCTCCACCCCGGTCAGGCGCTCGCGCACCAGGAGGGAGACGATGTCGGCCATGGGCGGGTTGGCCTGGGCCTCGATGGGATTGAAGGGACGCCGCGCCCAGGCGGCGTCATGCATGGCCTTGAGGTTCGCCTTGACCCCGCCCAGGGCGTTGGCGCCGACGGCCTCGATCCGCGCCTGCTCCAGGGCGTCGAAGACGGGCTGGCCCTCGGCCGAGCCCGGGCGCGTCCGGGCGTGGATGGCCGGGTCGTGCTGCGACATCCGCAGGGCCATCTGGTCGGCCATGCCGCGGATCCGGGCGGCGTCGTCGGGGGTCAGGTCCCGGGGCGGGTGCGGCAGCACGGCGCGGTCACCCTGAACGCCGGGCGCCTCCCCGGAATAGACGATCTCCAGGTCCGGGTTCTGGGCGAGCGAGCGCACGGCGTTGGCCAGGGCGCGCTTGAACGGCTCGACGGGACTTTCCGGGTTCCTGGACATGGCGGCGCTCGGGGGCTCCTAGGGCTTCCGGGCCGCCCAGGCCCGGGACTGGGAGCCGACCAGGCCGACAAGGTCGCCCATGGCCAGGTTGACGTCGATCAGGTGCAGGCCCCAGGCCGCGTTGACCTGGGTCCCGGCCATGACGTCGCCGCGGATGTCGTCGAGCCGGGGATCGGCGGGATCGCCCTTCACCGTCACCTCGAGCCAGTTCATCCCGCCCCGCGACACGCAGGCGCCCGTCAGGAGCCCGGGGACCTTGACGAAGGGGGTGTCGATGCGCGGCCCGCCCTTCACCCAGCCCGACGGGTCCTGGCCATTGCCGGCGGTCGCGAGGTAGGCGTCCAGGGGCGCCGCGCCGCCGCCCAGGGCGGCGGGGTTCGTGCAGGCGACCTCGCGGCCGGTCCCGGGCTCGCGCGGGCGGCCAAACAGGGTGGCCGGCGGCGGCGGGACGTTGGAGCGGAAGGTGGCGTAGGCGACCACGCAGCCCGTCTGGGTCGCCGAGGTGCAGGTCGGGATGGACTTCAGGAGGCCGGTCGTCTTCCCGGGGTCCACCGGAAGGTTCGTGCCGGCCAGGATGGCGGAGACCAGGAGCGCCTGCTCAGGCTTGCCGTCGATCTCGTTGGCCAGGAGGCGGGTCAGCACGCCCGATCCCTGGGAGTGGCCGATCAGGACGACGCCCCGGCCCTTGTTCTCGGTCTTCAGGTAATGGCGCCAGGCGTCGACGACGTCATTGTAGCCCGTGTCCGGCCGCGGCGCGGAGGCCGGGACGCCGCCCGGCAGGGGCTGGCCCATCATGGACGCCCTGAGGGCGGTCAGGGTGAACTGCCGGTAGAGGGGCGCGAACACCCGGCACTTCGAGGCGAACCGGGCGAGCTGCTGCTCGACGACCCGGCGCTCCTCGTCGTTCGCGGTCATGTCCGAGAGGATGGCGTTGTCATTGGAGACCGTCGGGTAGACGTAGAAGCAGTCCACAGGCGCCCTGGGATCCGCGGCCCAGGTCTCGCGCTCCAGCCGGCCATCCGCCCTGATGATGGTCGCCGTGTTGTCGGAGGCGCAGGCGTCCTTGCGCCCCGGAAGGCAGAGCCAGTTCTCGCCCCTGGCGTAATCGATCTTCGCGGCTTCGGGCGCGGGTTGGGCGCCGGCGGTTCCTGCGGCCATCAGCCACGCGCCGGCGGCCAGGGCGATGAGGACGGGACGGATCATGTCGGTCTCCCGGTCGGGGCGCCCGCCGGGCTCAGCCGAGACGGGGGCGGGCGGTGCTTTCAGGCAGTTCCTGGCCAAAGGCGCGCTGGTAGAACTCGGCCACCGTGCCGCGCTCCAGCTCGTCGCACTTGTTCAGGAAGGTCATGCGGAAGGCCAGGCCCAGGTCGCCGTCGAAGATCTCGGCGTTCTGCGCCCAGGTGATCACCGTCCGCGGGCTCATCACGGTCGAGATGTCGCCGTTGATGAAGGCGTTGCGGGTCATGTCCGCGACCCGGACCATGGCGGCAACGGTCCGCCGGCCCTCGGCGCTGTCGTAGGCCGGGCACTTCGCCACGACGATGTCCGCCTCGACGTCATGGGCGAGGTAGTTGAGCGTCGTGACGATGGACCAGCGGTCCATCTGTCCCTGGTTGATCTGCTGGGTGCCGTGGTAAAGCCCCGTCGTGTCGCCCAGGCCGATGGTGTTAGTGGTCGCGAACAGCCGGAAGAAGCGGTTCGGCCGGATCACCCGGTTCTGGTCCAGCAGGGTCAGCTTGCCCTGCGCTTCCAGCACGCGCTGGATCACGAACATCACGTCCGGCCGGCCCGCGTCGTATTCGTCGAAGACGAGGGCGATGGGCCGCTGGATGGTCCAGGGCAGGATGCCTTCGCGGAACTCGGTGACCTGCTTGCCGTCCTTCAGGACGATGGCGTCCTTGCCGACCAGGTCGATCCGCGAGACGTGGCTGTCCAGGTTCACCCGGATCAGTGGCCAGTTGAGGCGCGCGGCGACCTGCTCGATGTGGGTGGACTTGCCCGTCCCGTGATAACCTTGCACCATGACCCGGCGATCATGTGCAAACCCGGCGCATATGGCCTTGGTGGTCTCCGGATCGAAGCGATAGGCCGGATCGACGTCGGGAACGTGCGGGTCGCGCTCGCTGAAGGCGGGGACCATCATGTCGGAATCGACGCCGAACGCCTCCCTCAGGGAGACGCTGCGATCGGGAACGAGGGACAGGAGCTTTTCGTCCTGGGTATCGGCGAGAGAAGTCATGGCCCGGTTCGATTACAGGCTTACGCGCCCGATGCAAACCGGCTTTGATGGGGGCAGGGTCCCGCACGGAAGACGAGGACCGGGAGGAGGCGGAGAGCGTCATGAAGGAAGGTCTCATCACGGTGGCGCCCGAGGCGTCCGGCTTCGGCGCCCGCATCTCCGGGCTCGACCTTTCCAGGCCCCTCGCGGCTGAGGTCCGCGAGGCTGTCCATGCGGCCTGGGCCCGGCATTCGGTCGTCTGCTTCCCGGGCCAGCCCCTGGACCTCGACGCCCTGGAGGCCTTCACCCTGCAGGTCGGCCCCTTCGGCAGGGACCCCTATGTCGAGCCCATGCCGGGGCGCCCGAACGTCCTGGAGCTTCGGCGAGAGCCCGACGAGAGGGCGACCAATTTCGGGGCGGGATGGCACTCGGACTGGAGCTTCCTCGAGACCCCGCCCGCCGCCACCCTCCTGCGCGCCCAGACCATCCCGCCGGTCGGCGGCGACACCCTCTTCGTGGATGCAAGCCGGGCCTGGGACGCCCTTTCCGACGCCATGAAGGCCGTGCTGGCGCCCCTGCGCGCCGTCCACTCGGCGCGCCAGAGCTACGGGACCAAGGGGGTCTTCGCCCGGGACACCGAGGCCCGGACCATGAAGATCATCGTCTCGGAGGAGGCCGACGCCAGCCTGACCCATCCCCTGGTCCGCACCCATCCGGTCACGGGGCGCAAGGCGCTCTACATCAGCCCGGTCTATACGGTCGGGATCGAGGGCTTCACCCCAGAGGAGTCGAAGGCCCTCCTGGGCTTCCTGTTCGCGCATCTCACCCAGGAGGAATTCATCTACCGCCACAAGTGGACGGCGGGCGACCTCCTGATGTGGGACAACCGGTGCACCATGCACTTCGCGGAGGGCGGGTATGACGGCCACCTGCGCGTGATGCACCGCACCACCGTCCAGGGAGAGGTCCCGGCCTGAAGCCGGGGGAGGGGGAAGGGCGCATGGCGAAGGGCGCACTGAGGATCTGGGCCTGGGCGGGCCTTGCGGTCGCCCTGCTCTTCGGCGCCTACGTCGTCGCCGGCTACACGATCGTCCCCGGGATCATCCGCTCGCAGGCGGTGAAGTGGGCCGACGAGAAGCTCCACAAGCAACTCGCGCTGGGCGAGGTCCGCTTCGATCCCTTCCGCCTCGCCGTCGACATCGAGGACATCGCCCTGCCGGCCGAGGCCCCGATGGTGAAGGTCGGCGCCCTGAGGGTCGACATCAGCTTCCTGTCACTCTTCACGGGCACGCCCCGTTTCAACCAGATCGCGGTCACCCGGCCCTGGATCTCCGCCGTCCTGAGGCCGGACGGCTCCCTGAACCTGGCGGAACTCTCCCCGCCGCCCTCCGACGATCCTACCCCCAAACTCGTCATCTCCGACCTCATCGTGGCCGCCGGCGAGGTGTCCTTCGCCGACCACCGGCACGCCCAGAAGCCGGAAAAGGTCATGAAGCCCCTTGGCTTCCGGCTGCGCGACTTCCGGACCTTCCCCGGGGAGGACGGCAGCTTCAAGCTGGAGGCCAGGACCCTCCAGGACGAGGAGATCGACTGGAACGGCACGGCGAGCATCTCGCCCGTCGGGTCGAAGGGCGAGGTCCTGGTCAAGCGGCTTCACGCGGTCTCCCTGGTGAAGTTCCTCGGGGATGACTTCCCGGTGAACCTGGGCGGCGGCGTGGCCGACCTGGCGGTGGACTACAATCTCGCCCTGAATGACGCCGGCCTGACCCTCAAGGGCGCCCTTAAGTCGGCGAGCCTCAGGGAATTCGCCGCCGTCACGCGCGGCGACCTTCCGCCGGCCCAGGTGGCGGTCCGGCAGGTTGAACTCGCCCCCGCCGCCTTCACCGCCTCGGCGCCCGGCAAGGGCCCGCCGGACTTCACCTTCCGGTTGCCCTCCGCCGACATCCGCGACCTTTCGGTCCGGCCGCCCAAGGGAGGAGAGGGCGCGACCCTTTCCCATGTCCAGGTCGGGGACGTCGCCGTCTCCCTGGCCGGCCAGTCGCTCTCGGTGGGTTCGGTGCGGCTTGAGGGCCTGTCCGCCGCCGTCCAGCGCACGCCCTCCGGAGAGATCCGGGTCGCCGGCCTCTCGCCGCCTCCGGCGCCCGCAAGGCCCGCCGCCTCCACCGCACCGCCCTGGAAGGTCAGCCTGGGCCGGGTCGAGGTCTCCGGCGCTGATGTCCGGATCACCGACCAGGCGGTTTCGCCCGCCGCCCGGTTCCGGCTCTCCCCCCTAAACGTCGCCCTGACCGGCGACCTCGCGACCCCAGGCGGGCCGATGGGGGTCGACGCCTCCACGCGCATCAACGGCGCCGCCAGCCTCTCCGCGCGGGGGACGGTGGACCCCGCCGGCCCCGGGGCGAAGCTGGACGTGAACCTCGCCGCCCTGCCGCTCGCCTGGGTGAAGCCCTACATGGCCATCCCGGCGGCCATCGACGTCAGGGCCGGGGTGGCCAGCGCCCGCGGCGCCGTCGCCTTCGATGGCCGTAACCCGGATCGTCCCGACTTCAGCTGGAAGGGCTCGGCCGCCGTCGACGGCTTCGAGGTCTACGAGACCGAGGCGCAGTCGCGTCTCGCCGCCTGGAAGCGCTTTTCCCTCGAGGGCATGGACCTGACGCCGAAGGGCCTGCGCATCGCGTCCGGGCGCCTGAGCGGCCTCGACGCCCGCCTGGAGGTCCTTCCCGACACCTCCCTCAACATCCGGGCCCTCCTTGAGGAGGATCCGGAAGCGGCGGCGCGGACCGAGGCCCTGAAGGGCCCGGACCTCAAGACCCTCAAGGGTTCCGCCCGGCGGGCGGAGAAGAAGCGCCTGGCCAAGGTCCGCCGCGAAGCCCTGGACGCCCGGGCCGCAAAGCGCTCCGAGGCGCGAAGCAACCGGACGGAGCCCGACTTCCCGGTGACCCTGGACCGGCTCTCCCTCGACGACGGGCGCCTCCAGTTTTCCGACTATTCGATCACGCCGAACTTCGCGGCGCCGATCGAGGCCCTGCGCGGCCGCATTGACGGGATCACCAACCGACCGGGGCGGGTCGCCACGGTCCAGCTCGACGGCCAGGTCATCAGTCCCAACTCCCCCGTGGTCATCCGGGGGACGATCGATCCCCTGGACGTGACGGACCAGACCGACCTCTCCGTGGCCTTCCGGAACATCGAGCTGCCGGTCTTCAATCCGTATTCAGGCCGCTACGCCGGCTACGCCATCGCCCGGGGCAAGCTGACGACGGAGCTGCACTACCGAATTGTCCAGGACGCCCTGAACGCCGACCACCACGTCGTCATCGACCAGCTCCAGTGGGGCGAGGCCACGAACAGCAAGGACAAGGTGCCGATCCCCATCCGGCTGGCGACCTCCCTTCTCAAGGACAAGAACGGGGTCATCGACCTCAATGTCCCGGTCACCGGATCGCTGGAGGATCCCAAGTTCCGGATCTGGCCGATCGTCTGGCAGGTCGTGCGCAACATCTTCAGCAAGGCGGCTTCCTCGCCCTTCCAGGCCCTGTCGGCGGCCTTCCCGGGCGTCGAGGGCGCGCGCTTCGTGGACTTCAAGCCGGGATCCTCGGCCCTGCCGCAAGGCCAGGCCGAGGCCTTCGCCGCCCTCGTGGCGGCCTTCGCCGACCGTCCCGCCCTGAGCCTCGACATCCCGGCCGGCCGTGGACTTGAGGCCGACGCCGAGGCCCTCGCGGACCGCGCGATGGCCGACCGGATGATGGCGCGGGACCGCAAGCGCCGGCCCGACGCAAGCTTCCAGGACCTCTCCGTGGACGCCCGCCTCGACCGCCTCCGGGACCTCTACAGGGAAACCCTGGGCAAGGCGCCGGAGTTCCCGGAGACCGACGGGAAGGGCGAGGCCCAGAAGCTCGAGCGCATCGACTGGCTGAACGGACAGCTCCGGCCGAAGTTCACCCCCGACGCCGCAGCCCTCGCCGAACTCGGCCAGGCCCGGGCCCGGGCGGTCAGCGAGGCGGTTGTCGCCGCGGGCCTCGATCCCGGCCGGGTGTTCGTGAACACCAACCTCCAGCCCGCCATGGACGGCGACCGGGTGCGCCTGGAGCTGTCCGTCCGCTGAGCCTCAGGCCAGCTTGGCCTTCCTCAGGACCTGGTAGGCCCGGATCGTCCGCTGCAGCTTGGCCTCGGCCGACCTGTCCCCGCCGTTGGCGTCGGGATGGCACAGCTTGACCAGCTCGGTGTAGCGGGCCCGGATGCGGGCGGCGTCAGCGTCCTCGTCGAGGTCCAGGTCCGCCAGGGCGCTGCGCTCCAGCTTGCCCAGCCGCCGGGCGGGGCCGGCGTCGGCGGCCCGCCCGGCGCTCGTCCGGCCGAACAGGTCGAAGGGATCGCGGAAGCCGTCCCCCGTCGCGAAGCCCCGCGCGGCGGCGGCCGCTTCCCGGGAGTTCCGGCCGGCCTTGAAGTCCCAGGTGGGCCGGTCGCCCAGGGCGCTCTTCTCCATCCGCGCCCGGATCTCGCCCTCGCTCATGCCGGCGAAGAAATTCCAGTTGCGGTTGTACTCGGCCGCGTGCGGCTGGCAGAACCAGTAGTGCTCGTTCAGAAGGTCCCGGCTCTTGGGCGCCCGTGCGGTGGCCGCGGTGCGGCAGCCAGGGTGGTCGCAGGCCCGTTCCCCGGGCTTCAGGGCGTGGACGTCAGCCTGCGCGGCCTCCTCCGCGGTCGGCGGCCGGACCCGGATGTCGACGAAGCGGGGTCTGTATTGAAACGCGCCGGCCATCCGCCAAGTATGTGAAGGTTGGGCAGGCTTTCAAGATTCGAAGGACGGGCATGGGACGGATCGCCGGAACGTTGCGGGAAAAGCTCAGCGCCGCCTTCGCGCCCGAGGAGCTTGAGATCGAGGATGACTCGGCGCGCCACGCCGGCCATGCCGGGGCTTCGCCCGGGGGCGAGAGCCACTTCAACGTCCGGATCCGCGCCGGGGCCTTCGCCGGCCAGTCCCGGGTCGCCCGCCAGCGCATGGTCTACAGGGTCCTGGCCGAGGAGCTTGCCGGTCCCGTGCACGCCCTTTCCCTGACAGCCCTTGCGCCGGGCGAGGCCAGGTAACAGTCTGCCGGCCGTAAACGGGGGGAACCTGAAGTGCTGACCACCATCCGGGTTAATGGCGCCGACCGCTCGGCCGATGTCGATCCGCGGACGAGCCTGCTCGACTTCCTGCGCGAGCGCCTCGACCTCAAGGGGACCAAGAAGGGGTGCGACCACGGCCAGTGCGGCGCCTGCACGGTCCTGGTCAACGGCGTGCGGATCAACGCCTGCCTGTCCCTCGCCGTCATGCACGAGGGCGACGAGGTCCTGACCGTCGAAGGCCTGGCCGAGGGCGAGGCCCTGCACCCCGTGCAGCAGGCCTTCCTCTCCGAGGACGCCTTCCAGTGCGGCTACTGCACGCCGGGCCAGATCTGTTCCGCCGTCGGCCTCCTCGCCGAGGTCGCCGCCGGCCAGCCCAGCGAGGCGACCGAGGACCTGGCCGGTCCTGTCGTCCTGACCGACGCCGAGATCCGCGAGCGGATGAGCGGGAACATCTGCCGCTGCTCGGCCTATCCCCAGATCCTGGCCGCCGTGCGCCGCGCCGCCGGAGCCGCCGCATGAAGCCCTTCGCCTACGAACGCGCCCGGGACGTCGACCACGCCCTCAGCCTGGCCGCAGCTGCGCCGGGCGCCCGCTTCCTCGCCGGGGGCACCAACCTCCTCGACCTCATGAAGCTCGAGATCGAGCAGCCCCCGCGCCTGATCGACGTCGGCCGCCTTCCCCTCGCCGGTATCGCCGAGACGGCCTCGGGCGGCCTGCGCATCGGCGCCCTCGCCACCAACACCGCCGTGGCCTCCGACCCGCGGGTGCGCCAGCGCTATCCCGCCCTGGCCAGGGCCATCCTCGCCGGCGGTTCGGTCCAGCTGCGCAACAAGGCCTCTGTGGGCGGCAACCTCGTCCAGCGGACCCGTTGCCCCTACTTCCTCGACGCCGCCAAGCCCTGCAACAAGCGGCTGCCGGGGTCCGGCTGCAGCGCCATGGAGGGACTGTCCAGGTCCCTCGCCCTCTTCGGGGCGAGCGAGATGTGCGTCGCCGTCAG
>JAPOKE010000040.1:0-17500 GCA_029977805.1 Phenylobacterium parvum
CCCCCCGGCCGTGGCGATGGCGACCTGGACGAGGTCGATCCCGCCGCCAGCCGCCTCCACGACGGAGTCCGAGAGGGAGTCCACGGTGTAGATGTCATTGCCGCCCCCGCCGACGAGCGTGTCGGCGCCCGCGCCCCCGTCGAGGCGATTGATGGCGGCGTTGCCCGTGAGCCGGTTGGCCAGGGCGTTGCCCGTGAGGTTGAAGGCGACGCTGGACACGACCTCGGCGTTCTCGATGTTGTCGCCCAGGGTCCAGGTCCCGCCGGTCAGGTTGATCCCCACCTGCACGAGGTCGGTTCCCTCGCCCGCCAGCTCGGTGACCCGGTCCGCCCCGGTGTCGACCACATAGACGTCATCGCCCGTCCCGCCGGCGAGGGTGTCGATCCCGCCGCCGCCGACCAGGGTGTCATTCCCCGCGCCGCCGTTCAGGATGTTGGCGGCCGCATTGCCGGTGAGCCGGTTGGCGGCGGCGTTGCCGTTCAGCGTGAAGGCGACGGTGTTGACCAGGACGCCGTTCTCGACCTCGGCGCCCAGGGTGTAGCTGCCGCCCGCCTGGTTGATGGCGATGTTGGCGGTGTCGTTCCCGCCCCCGGCCGTCTCGACGATCACCTCGGTGGTTCCGTCGACGATGTAGAGGTCATCGCCGTCCCCGCCGGACAGGGTGTCCGCGCCCGCGCCTCCTGAGAGGGTGTCCGCGCCGGCCCGGCCCTCGAGCAGGTTGTCCGCCGCATTGCCGAGGAGGGAGTCCGCGCCCGACCCGCCGATGGCGTTCTCGATCAGGGACCGCGGGTCGTTGGCGTACTGGTAGGCGTTGTAGACATTTCCCTGGGCGGTCCGGCCATAGCCCAGGCTGGCGGTCTGCGCTGCCGAAAGGAGGGAGCTGGAGCCCGGATTCAGATCCACCTTCAGGGCGGTCGTGTAGGCCGAGAAGTCGTAGGTGTCCCGGCCACCCCCGTCCCAGACCGTCATGAAGATGCGGTTGCCCGCCGGGGCGCCCTGCAGGGCCCCGTTCAGGGTCAGGGCGCCTGTCGTGGGCGACCAGGCGTAGACGGTGTCTCCGGACTGGGTCGTGAAGTCGGCGCCGTACATCGCCTGCAGGGCGGCGATGTCGTTCATCATGTAGGTGGTCGGAAAGTCCACCGGGCCGTTGGTGTATCCGGTCATCGGGCCGCCGGGGAAACTCCGGTAGCTCATGATGGTGAACTCGAGGGCGTCCCGGGCTGCCGGCAGGGCGATGCGCGCCGGGCCCGCCGCCTCGTGGGGATGCTTCAGGCCCAGGGCGTGGCCGATCTCGTGAAGCATGGTGGCGTAGGCGTAGTTGCCCGGCAGGGCGTTGCGGTAGTCGTACTGGACCCCGAACCAGACATCCCCGCCGACCCCGCCGACGCTTGCAATGGGATAGTAGGCGTAGGCCGTGCCCGTGCCGGGATCGGAGGTCTGGCCGATCCGCATGTCGGCGCCGTCCGTCCCGTTGTTGACGAAGTCGGCGTTCGTATAGCTCGCCACCAGGTTGAAGGCGTTGATCGCCGCCTGCCTCTGCAGGGCGCTGACGGCGCTGAAATACTGGACCGCCGCCGTGTTGGGATAGGCCGGATAGTCGGACGCCGAGTCCGGGAAGCTGAAGCTGATGACCCCGGTCCATTTGTAGCCGGACAGCAGGCCATCCACCTGGGCGTTGCCCGTCGCCCCCTGAGTCGTTTCTACCGCCACGCCCCTGCTCCCGCCGCGCCTATCCCGGATTCGAGCCGGCAGGATGGCGCGACAGGCTTAACAAGCCCGCCAAGGAAGGCCGTAAATTCCCTTTAACCCTTTGGATTCAGGGCCTTTGGAAGCCGTCCCTGACCTTGGGGACGACGCCGGCGACCGACAGCAGGCTCTCGACGCAGTCGCGGATGGAGTCGTCCAGGGGCCGGAACTCGATGCCGGTCACCGCCCGGATGCGGTCGTTGCGCAGGTCCGCGAGGGCCCAGACGGCCCTCAGCTCCGCCTCCCGGGCGCGGATGCGCTCGGGGAAGGGATCGGTGACCCCGGGCGTGTCATGGCCCAGCTCGGGGAGCAGGCGGTCAATGTCGGCGCAGATGTCCTCGACCTTCCGGACGTCCGTCGACCAGGCGATGAAGCGCTCGCCGTTGGCCACCTCGGTGCTCTCCAGCAGGCCGATGTGGCAGAGGGCGTCGTCGCGGACGTCGACCGTCATCCAGGGGCGGTAGGCGCCGTTCTGGAAGTACTTCCCGAGCAGCATGGTCTCGATGTTGTGCTGCCAGGGGCCCATGTCCTTCTGGTGGGCCGACAGGATCGGGCCGACATTGTCGCCGGGGCAGCAGGTGATGGCGTCCCAGCGCCCGCTGGCCTCGGCGGCGTCGGCGAAGGCGCGCTCCGCATGGAGCTTTCCCATGGAATAGCCCTGGCCGCGGTCGGGGGTCCGCTTGGGGTTGGACTCATCCGGATAGCGGTCCTCGTAGAACACAGGCCGGCGGGCCACCTCGTAGATGTCGGCCTCCGAGATCACGGCGGCGATGGAAGAGGTCAGGACGACGCGGGTCACCGAGCCGGACGCCTCGACGCTGCGGATGATGTGGTCGCAGACCCGGGCGACGTAGGCCGGGTCGTCATAGGTGCTGACGTGGGCGATGTGGGCCACGCCGTGGCAGCCGCGGAAGATCTCGTCATAGCACCCGTCCCTGTCGAGGTCGGCGGCGTGCAGGGTCAGGCGACCCGAGGCGTAGGCCGGCATGGCCTTGAGGAAGGCCGTGCGCGAGGCGTCGTCGACATCCCGCACGCAGGCCCGGACCCGGTAGCCCCTGTCCAGGAGCAGCCTCACGGTCCAGCCGCCCAGGAAGCCTGCCGCCCCCGTCACCGCCACGGTCCCGCGCTTCGGAATAGGCGCCATGCTCGTCCTCCCCTGTCGTCTTCAGGAGGACAGGAAGACTGCGCCCGGGCCGGCTGTCAAATCAGGCCGGCGGCGCGGGTCCCGAGGCCGAGGAAGACAAGGGCGAAGGCGGTCACGAGGCCGAGGCCCAGGCCGTCGACGGGGCCCGGCCGGCCCTCGATCTCCGGCGGGGTCCGCAGGGCGAGTTCACGGGCGGCGAGGAAGAGGGGGAAGGCGAAGGCCATGGCGACGCCCCAGCCCAGGACCGGATAGAGCCAGACCAGCCTCATCCGCCGGCGGCGGCCTTCGATGACCATCCAGACAGAGGCCGTCCAGCCCACCACCAGGATGTCGAAGGCGATGGAGCGGGCGCCGGGGTTCGCGACGGTGGCCTTGAGGAAGTCCACCAGGCCGCCGGGGCCCGCCGCAGGGCCAAGATAGGCGAGGTTCTGGCTCCAGGTCAGGACAAGGCCGAGAAGGGCGAGGGCCAGGTAGGCCAGGGGAAGAAGACGGCCCGTCATGGGGACCTCCGGTTCAGCGCACGTAGCTGGCGCCATTGATGTCGAGGACGGCGCCCGTCATCGAGGCCGGGGCCTCCAGGGCGAGGAAGGCCGCCGCGGCGGCGACCTCCCCGGGGTCGGCGACCCTCCCGAGGGGGATGTCGGCGAGGAGCCCCGGCCCGCCACGGCTGGCCAGGTAGTCGTCGGCCATGCCGGTCAGGGTGAAGCCGGGGCAGACTGCAAAGGCCAGGACCCCGCGGGCCGCAAAGCCCCGGGCGATCGACTTGGTCATGGCCACCATGCCCGCCTTGGACGCGGCGTAGTGCCAGTGGGCCGGGGAGTCGCCGCGATAGGCCGCCCGGCTGGCGACATTGACGATCCGCCCGCCCTCGGGACGTTCGAGGAAATGCCGGACCGCAAGGCGTGAGAGGTCCGCCGCCGCCCGGAGGTTGACCTGCAGGGTCCGGTCCCAGGCGGCGTCCCAGGCGTCATCCGAAAGGTCGATCGCCGCCGGCTCGAAGATCCCGGCGTTGTTGACCAGGACGTCGATCCGTCCGTCCAGCCGGCTGAGGGCCTCTTCCCAGAGGCGGGCCCCCGCCCCGGGGCTGGCGAGGTCGGCCGCCAGGGTCGCCTCCCCGGCGGAACGGCCGTGACCGAGCACGCGGGCGCCCCGCGCCGCCAGGACTTCCGCCACGGCGGCGCCGATGCCGCGGGTGGATCCGGTGACGAGGATGTGGGGGACGGATGCGGTCATGCCGCCAGCCTAGCCCTTCCGGCCGGCTGGCGGCAAACGCTCAGGTCACCGCGGGAGGCGCGAGGTACCCATCAGGTAGGCGTCCACGGCATGGGCGCACTGGCGCCCCTCCCGGATGGCCCAGACCACCAGGGACTGGCCCCGGCGCATGTCGCCGCAGGAGAAGATGCTCGGGGTCGAGGTCTGGTAGGAAACCATGTCCGCCCGGACGGCGCCCCGGACGTCGAACTCGACTCCGGCCTGCTCGGTGAAGGCGTTCTTCCGGGGGCCGACAAAGCCCATGGCGAGGAGGACCAGGTCCGCCTTCAGCCGGAACTCGCTGCCGGGGACTTCCTGCATCTGCTGGCGACCATCCGGACCGGTCACCCACTCCAGTCGCACGCACTCGAGGGCCTCGACACGGCCGTTGGAGCCGACGGCGCGCTTGGTCGCCACGGCGAACTCCCGCTCGCAGCCTTCCTGGTGGCTGGACGAGGTGCGCAGGCGCAGGGGCCAGTCCGGCCAGGTCAGGGACTTGTTCTCGATCTCCGGCGGCCTGGGCATGATCTCCAGCTGGGTCACCGAGGCGGCGCCGTGCCGGTTGGACGTGCCGATGCAGTCCGAGCCGGTGTCGCCGCCGCCGATCACCACCACGTGCTTGCCGGTAGCCGAGATGGCGCCGGTGGGCGCGGCCCGCAGTTCGTCGTCACCGGCGACGCGCTTGTTCTGCTGGGTCAGGAAATCCATCGCGAAATGGATGCCGCCCAGTTCCCGTCCCTCAATCTGGAGGTCACGGGGAGCCTCGGCGCCGCCGGCCATGACCAGGACCTCGTAGTCGTCCATCAGCCGCTGGACGGAGACGTTGACCCCCACCTCGAAGCCGGTGCGGAAGATCACGCCTTCCGCCTCCATCTGGGCGACCCGCCGGTCGATGAGGTGCTTCTCCATCTTGAAGTCGGGGATGCCGTAGCGCAGCAGGCCGCCGACGCGGTCGTTCTTCTCGAACACGGTCACGGCGTGGCCGGCGCGGGCCAGCTGCTGGGCGCAGGCGAGGCCGGCGGGACCCGAGCCCACCACGGCGACGCGCTTGCCGGTTCCCCGGGGCGCCATCTGGGGGGTGATCCAGCCTTCTTCCCAGCCCCGGTCGATGATCTGGCACTCGATGGTCTTGATGGTGACCGGCGTGTCCTGGATGTTCAGGGTGCAGGACGCCTCGCAGGGGGCGGGGCAGATCCGGCCGGTGAACTCCGGGAAGTTGTTGGTCGACAGCAGGTTGTCGAGGGCCGCCTTCCACTGCTCGCGATAGACGAGGTTGTTGAAGTCCGGGATCTGGTTGTTCACCGGACAGCCGTTGTGACAGAACGGAATCCCGCAATCCATGCAGCGCGAGGCCTGGGCCACGAGCTCCGGGGTCGGCAGGGGCTTGACGAACTCCCGGTAGTTGCGGAGCCGCTCCTGGGGCGGCTGGTAGTCGCGGTCGCGGCGGGCGACCTCCAGGAAACCGGTCGGCTTTCCCATGTCTCGACTCCTTACTCTGCAGCGACCGCGGCGCCAGCCCGGCGGGCGGCGGCGAGGTCGGTGAGGGCCCGTCGGTAGTCCTTGGGCATCACTTTCCAGAACTGTCCCAGGGACACGTCCCAGGTCTCGAGGATCTGCGCGGCCCGGCGCGAGCCGGTGTGCAGCAGGTGACGCTCGACGAGGATCCGCAGGCGCTCGGCGTCGTGGGCGAGCATGTCGCCCATGCCGGAGTCGTCGACGGACGGCGAACGCTGGGCGGGCCGGCCCTCGTCCCCGCCGATGGCGGGATCGATGCGCTCAAGGTCCACCATGGCCGCATTGCACAGGAGGGGGAACTTCTGGGCGGGGTCGTAGACATAGGCCACGCCCCCCGACATGCCCGCCGCGAAGTTGCGGCCGGTGTCCCCGAGGACGACGACGACGCCCCCCGTCATGTACTCGCAGCCATGGTCGCCGACGCCTTCCACCACGGCGACAGCGCCCGAGTTGCGGACGGCGAAGCGTTCGCCGCCGACACCCTCGATGTAGGCCTCGCCGGCGATGGCGCCGTAGAGGACCGTGTTGCCGACGATGATGTTGGCGGTGGGATCGCGCTGGGCCGAGGCCGGCTGGCGGACGACGATCCGTCCGCCGGAGAGGCCCTTGCCGACATAGTCGTTGCCGTCTCCGGTCAGCTCGAGGGTCAGGCCGCGGGCCGCAAAGGCGCCGAAGCTCTGGCCGGCCTGGCCCGTGAAGGACAGGCTGATCGAACCGTCCGGAAGGCCCGCATGGCCATGGCGGCGGGCGATCTCACCCGACAGCATGGCGCCGACCGTGCGGTTGATGTTCCGCACGGCGTAGGTCCCGCGGACGGGGCCCTTGCCCTCCAGCGCTGCGGCGCAGTCAGCGATGAGCTGCTGGTCGAGGGCCTTCTCCAGCCCATGCTCCTGGCGGTCCTGGTTGTTCAGGACAGCCCGGTCCCGGGCCGCGCCGTCGAACAGGATGCGCGAGAGGTCGACCCCGGCGGCCTTCCAGTGGTCGATGGCGGGCTGCATGTCGAGGCGGTCGACCCGGCCCACCATTTCCGCCACCGTCCGGAAGCCGAGCTCGGCCATGATCTGGCGAAGCTCCTCGGCGACGAAGAAGAAGTAGTTGATCACGTGCTCGGGCTGGCCGGTGAACCGGGCCCGCAGGACCGGGTCCTGGGTGGCCACCCCCACCGGACAGGTGTTCAGGTGGCACTTGCGCATCATGATGCAGCCCGAGGCGATCAGCGGCGCGGTGGCGAAGCCGAACTCGTCGGCGCCCAGCAGGGCGGCGATGGCCACGTCCCGGCCCGTGCGCAGGCCGCCGTCCGCCTGGACGGCGATCCGCGAGCGCAGGCCGTTGAGCAGCAGGGTCTGCTGGGTCTCGGCAAGGCCGATCTCCCAGGGCGAGCCGGCATGGGTCAGGGAGGTCAGGGGCGAGGCCCCCGTTCCGCCCTCGTAGCCCGAGATGGTGACATGGTCGGCCCGCGCCTTGGCGACGCCGGCGGCCACGGTCCCGACGCCCACCTCGGAGACCAGCTTCACGGAGATGCGGGCCGCGGAATTGACGTTCTTGAGGTCGTGGATGAGCTGGGCCAGGTCCTCGATCGAGTAGATGTCGTGGTGCGGCGGCGGGCTGATCAGGCCCACGCCCGGCGTCGAGTGCCGGACCCGGGCGATGTTGGCGTCGACCTTGTGGCCGGGCAGCTGGCCGCCCTCCCCGGGCTTGGCGCCCTGGGCCATCTTGATCTGGATGTCGTCGGCGTTGACCAGGTACTCCGCGGTCACGCCGAAGCGGCCCGAGGCCACCTGCTTGATCGCCGAGCGAAGGGAGTCGCCGTTCGCCAGGGGCTTGAAGCGGTCCGCCTCCTCGCCGCCCTCGCCGGTGTTCGACTTGCCGCCGATCCGGTTCATGGCGATGGCGAGGTTGGTGTGGGCCTCCCGGCTGATCGAGCCGAAGCTCATGGCGCCGGTGGCGAAGCGCTTGACGATCTCGGACGCCGGTTCGACCTCGTCGAGGCTGAGCGGCGCCTCCGCCGGCCGGAAGCGCATCAGGCCGCGCAGGGTCAGGTGACGCTCGGACTGGTCGTTGATCGACTGGGCGAAGGCCCGGTACTCCTCCGGCAGGTTGCCGCGGACGGCGTGCTGCAGGCGCGAGACGGATTCCGGGGTCCAGGCGTGGGTCTCGCCCCTCAGGCGGAAGGCGTAGGTCCCGCCCACGTCGAGCATGTCGGCGTAGATGGGGGAGTCGCCATAGGCGTCCCTGTGCCGGCGGACGGTCTCCTCGGCGACCTGGACCAGGCCGGCGCCCTCGATGGTCGTGGCCGTCCCGGTGAAATAGGCCTCGATGAACTCGCTCGACAGGCCGACCGCGTCAAAGATCTGGGCGCCGCAGTACGACTGGTAGGTCGAGATGCCCATCTTGGACATGACCTTGAGAATGCCCTTGCCCACGGCCTTGATGTAGTTCTTGCGAACCTCATAGGCCGTTTCCGGCATGCCGTTGCGGACACGGATCTCCTCGAGGGTCTCGAAGGCGAGGTACGGGTTCACCGCCTCTGCGCCATAGCCGGCGAGGACGCAGAAGTGATGCACCTCGCGGGCCTCGCCCGTCTCGATGACCAGGCCGGTCTGCATGCGCAGGCCCTGCCGGATCAGGTGATGGTGGACCGCCGCCGTGGCCAGGGCCGCCGGGATCGGGATCCGGTCGGCGGACGCCTCGCGGTCGGACAGGATCAGGATGTTGCTGTCGGCCAGGACCTGGTCGGTCGCCTCGCGGCACAGGCGCTGGATCGCGCCTTCCAGGCCCGCCGCCCCTTCCGAGGCCGGCCAGGTCGCGTCGAGGGTCGCGGTGCGGAAGGCGCCGTCGAGCAGCTGGTGGATCGACCGGATCTTGGCCAGGTCCTCGTTTGTGAGGATCGGCTGGGCGACCTCCAGGCGCTTGTGGGCGCCGGCCTGCCGGCCGAGCAGGTTCGGCCGGGGCCCGATCATCGACACCAGGCTCATGACCAGTTCCTCGCGGATCGGGTCGATCGGCGGGTTCGTGACCTGGGCGAAGTTCTGCTTGAAATAGTCGTAGAGCAGCTTGGAGCGCTTCGACAGGACGGCGATCGGGAAGTCCGATCCCATCGAGCCGACGGGGTCGTCGCCGCTCCGGGCCATGGGTTCCAGGAAGTGGGACAGGTCCTCCTGGGTGTAGCCAAAGGCCTGCTGGCGATCGAGCAGGCTGGCCGGGTCGGCCGGCGGCGGCGGCTCGACCGGGGTGACCTCGGCCACGTCCTCCAGCTTGAACTGGGTGCGCGACAGCCACTCCTCGTAGGGCTGGGCCTCGGCGAGGGTGCGCTTGATCTCCTCGTCCTCGATGATCCGGCCCTGCTCCAGGTCGATGAGAAGCATCTTCCCGGGCTGCAGGCGCCACTTGCGGACGATCCGCTCGTCGGGAACCGGCAGGACGCCGACCTCGGACGCCATGATGACGTTGTCCTGGTCGGTGATGACGAACCGGGCGGGACGCAGGCCGTTGCGGTCGAGGGTGGCGCCGATCTGGCGGCCGTCCGTGAAGGCCACGGCGGCGGGGCCGTCCCACGGCTCCATCAGCGCGGCGTGGTACTCGTAGAAGGCCCGGCGCTTGGGGTCCATCAGCGGGTTGCCGGCCCAGGCCTCGGGGATCAGCATCATCACCGCCTGGGCCAGCGGGATGCCGCCGGCGATGAGGAGCTCCAGGGCGTTGTCGAGGCAGGCGGTGTCCGACTGGCCGTGCGGGATCAGCGGCCACATCTTGTTGAGGTCCGGGCCCAGGAGATCGCTCTCCAGCGTGCGCCGGCGGGCGTTCATCCAGTTCACATTGCCCCGGACCGTGTTGATCTCGCCGTTGTGGGCGATGAACCGGTAGGGGTGGGCGAGCTTCCAGGACGGGAAGGTGTTGGTCGAGAACCGCTGGTGCACCAGGGCCAGGGCCGAGACCGTCCGCGGGTCGCGCAGGTCACGATAGAAGCTGCCCACCTGGTGTGCGAGCAGGAGGCCCTTGTAGACCACCGTCCGGGTCGAGAAGGACGGCAGGTAGAGCTGGGTCAGGTTGGGCAGGTTCTTCTGCACCGCCAGCTCGGCCAGGGGGTTCTGGAGCTGCTTGCGGATGGTCAGCAGCTTGCGCTCGAAGGCGTCCTGGTCCCGGACGTTCGGGCCCATGCCGACGATGGCCTGGCGGATGACCGGCATCTGGGCCAGGACGGCCTCGCCCAGGCCCGTCGTGTCGACGGGCACGTCGCGCCAGCCCAGCAGGACCTGGCCCTCGACCTTCAGGAAGTGCTCGAACTGCTGGACGGCGACGTCTCGCGTCTCCTGGTCCTGGGGCAGGAAGCACATGGCCACGGCGTAGCGGCCGGCCTCCGGAAGGTCGACGCCGGCCTCGCCGGCCCACTCGCGCAGCAGGGTGTCCGGGATCTGGATCAGGATCCCCGCGCCATCGCCCACGAGGGGATCGGCGCCCACGGCGCCGCGATGGTCGAGGTTGATCAGGATCTCCAGGCCGCTGGCCACGACCTCATGCGATTTGCGCCCCTTGATGTTGGCGACAAACCCCACCCCGCAGGAGTCATGCTCGTTGCGCGGATCGTACAGACCTTGCTTATCCGGAGCCCTCATGGCGAACCCCACTCCAATCGCTTCAAGGCGCACGCGAACGCGGCCGCAAGGGCCGTTTTCACGCGCATAACCGGGTCGCATTACCGGCTGCAGGAAGCCTTGTCGACGCCTGCGAGGCCCTCAGGCGGAAAGATTCTGCGGCGCCGCAACATCGAGCAGGCCGGCGTCCGCCTGGGTCACCTTGCGGCAGCCGGTCAGGATCATGGCCGTGTTCAGTTCCGAGCGCATCACGCCGAGCATCCGGGCGACCATCGCCTCGCCCCCGGCCCCCAGGGCCCAGGCCCAGGGACGCCCCACCAGGCAGGCCCGCGCGCCCAGGGACAGGGCCTTGAGGACGTCGAGGCCGGAGCGGATTCCGCCGTCCATGAGGATCTCGAGGTCGCCCTCGACGGCGTCGGCGATCCTCGGAAGGGCGGCGATGGCGGATGAGACGCCGTCGAGCTGGCGCCCGCCATGGTTGGACACCACCAGACCCTGGGCGCCCGCCCGGACGGCGTCGCGCGCATCGTCGGGATCCAGCACGCCCTTGATCACGATGGGCCCGTCCCAGGTCTCGCGGACGAAGTCGAGGTCCTTCCAGGTGACCGAACGGTCGAAGTTGCGGGCGATCCAGCCGAGGAAGTCGTTCACCCGCCGCCCGCCGCCGACGGCGGCCTGGACATTGCCCAGGGTATGGGGTCGCCCCCGCAGGAAAAGGTCCAACGACCAGGCGGGATGAGTGGCGCCCTGCCAGAGGGTGTTGAAGGCGGCGGGCAGGCCGCTCAGTCCCGTGAAGCCGGACCGGACGTCCCGGTAGCGCGCACCGGGGACGGGCAGGTCGACCGTGAAGACCAGGACCGGGCATCCTGCGTCCCGGGCCCGGGCGATCAGCTCGCGCATGTAGCCCCGGTCCTTGAGCATGTAGAGCTGGAACCAGGGCGGGGTTCCGGCGGCGGCAACCTCCTCGATGGAGCAGACCCCGACGGTGGAGAGGCAGAAGGGCACGCCGGCGCCTGCCGCGGCCCGGGCCGCCTGGACCTCACCCCTCGCCGCATACATTCCCGCCATGCCCACGGGCGCCAGGGCGACCGGCATGGCGAGAGGCTGGCCGAACAGGGTCGTGGAGAGGTCCACCTGCGACATGTCCCGCATGACCCGTTGGCGCAGGGCGATGGCCTCGAGGTCGCGGACGTTCCGCCGGAGGGTCTCCTCGGCATAGGCGCCGCCGTCGATGTATTCGAAGAACATGGGCGGCAGGCGGCGACGCGCGAGCTCGCGGTAGTCGGACATGGCGGCCGGCTTCATGTCGGGTCTCCCCTCTTCTCCCGGCCCCCGGGGCGGATCAGGCCGCGGCGGGGCGCGGCGGGGCGTTCATCACGATCCAGACCTGGTGGGCCCGGGCGAGAAGTTCACCCCCGGCGGAGAACAGCGCAACCCCGGCGGTTTCCTTGCGGCCCGAGCGCTCCAGCGGCCAGGCGGTGACGATGCAGGGCTCGCCGGCCCTCGGATGGCGCAGGACCTCTCCGGTCATGGTGCCGAGCAGGGCGCCATGTCGGCCCTCCCGCACGACCCAGGCGAAGAAGCCGGGGCAGTCCAGCGCCGCCCAGATGACTTCCGTGGGGATCAGTCCCCCGGCGTCGGCGAAGTTGGCGTGGGGCGTCCAGGTGCAGGCGAGGCGCCCCTCTTCTTCGCCCTCCAGCTGGCCGGCGAAGACCCTGAGGCCGTCACCCTCGCCCCGTTCCGGGCCGCAGGAGAAGCAGATGGGATGGAACCTCTGGCCAATGCCGATGTGCCGGGCTTCGGCCGCGACGGCGGCGTCCCAGGTCGGCGGCGGCGGGACGTCCGGAAGGGCCTCGCGATCGGCGGGCAGCCCCTCGCCGATGATCTCGCCCTCGCCGGAGGCCAGGACCTGCCGGCCGGCGTCCCCGGCCAGGTCCAGGGGGGCGTCGAGGGGGATCCGGGCCTTCAGGACCGCGGTGGCGGGACCGGGTATGCCCCTGGCCAGCAGGCCGGCGCAGTAACCGCCATTGCCGGAGGACGGGGGGCCGCAGAAGCGCTGGGCGATGACAATGCCCGACATGGGAACTCCGATGAAATGCGGGACCAGAAAAGGAGGCCTCGACGGGGCCGGATGCAATGGGTCGGGTTTTCCCCCAATCCGTAGCGGGACGGAAGCCGATTCTGGCGCCGGCGCCGTTGGAGGCCGCGACAGTCCGCGCTAGATAGCGTTCACCGCCTTTGAGACGAGGATTGACCATGACCAACCGGATCGAGCGCCCCTGGGCCCTGATGCGTCACCACGCCGGCTGGGCGGACGTCTTCCTGATCGAGAGCGAGACGAAGGACTCGATCACCGGCGTCTATCCGGACCGCGAGACCGTCGGACCGCCGGTGAACTACAGCGTCCGGGCCGTGCTCGCCCGCTTCGAGACCCTTGAGGCGGCCCGCGCCGCGCGCGAGGGCGCCGTCCTGGAATGGCGCAAGCACGACGCCGCCGTCCGCGAAGCGGAGGACAGGCTGCGGGTCGCCGAGAAGGCGCGCGAGGACGCCTGGCTGAACTGCCTGAAGGGTGCGGCGGGCGCCTAGCCCAGGCGAAAGCCGCGGGAGGCCGCGAAGCCGACCGCCAGGCCGATCGCCACGCCGACCACGAGGCGCCAGAGGGGCGCCGGGACCAGACCCCCGACCTGCCCGCGGAAACGGCGCACGCCGGTGATCATCGGGCGGACCAGGTCTTCCCGGCGGCGCACGGCGTAAAAGACGATGGCGCCAAGGTGGAGGACGACCAGGCCCTGCAGCAGGCGGAAGGACAGCTCGTGCCACTCGGCGATCTGCCGGGCGAGGTCGAAGTCAATGCCGTCGGACAAGGGGCCGCCCTCGAAACCGTCTTCGTCGATGGCGAAGAGCCCCAGGATCACCTGGAGGGCGACGAGTCCCAGAAGGGCCAGGACCGAGAGGGCGCCAAGGGGATTGTGCCCGGCGTGCTCCCCCGCCGTCCCCTCGCGGGACTCCGACAGGTAGCGCCGGATGGCCGCGGGTCCGCGGACAAAGTTCGAGAACCGGGCCGTAGAGCCCCCCGCCAGGCCCCACCAGACCCGGAAGGCCAGCAGGCCGAGAATGGCGTAGCCGGCCCCGCGATGAACCGTCATCTGTTCCTCGGCGGTCAGCCAGGCGACGACGATCAGGATGACGAGGGCCCAGTGGAACAGCCGGGTCGGGCCGTCCCAGACCCGCGTGGGTGTCTCGCTCATGGTGTCCGTCCCTTGAGGCCGGAGGATCAGTCGGCCTTGAACTTGTCGTGGCAGCCCTTGCAGGTCCCGCCCACGACGCGGACCTGGGCGCGGACGCCGGCGAGGTCACCTGCGCGGGCCAGGGCTTCCAGCTTGGCGGCCTCAGGCTCCAGGCGGCGGGCGGCGGCGGCGAAGCCCGCGCCGTCGGTCCAGATCTCGGCCCGGGCCTCGGTCTTGACGCCGGACTCAGGCCCCGTGCCCTTCGGGAACCAGGTCGTGACCTTCGGGGCGAGGCCGCGGATCGTCGCGGCGTTCGAAGCGATGACGGCCAGGTCCGGGGAATCGGATTTCAGGTTGTCGTTCATGGTCTTCATGGACTTGCCAAAGGTCTTGAAGTTGGCCTCCCGGGCCTCGATGACCGCCTTGGCGTTGACGGCCGCGACGGCGCCGCCGGCGAGGCAGAGGCCCGCCGCGAGGGCCATGAGGGTCAGGGACTTGCGGGACGCACGGATCATGGAGGGACTCCGGTTCGCGGGAGGGGCCGATGGGGTCTTGTGCCGGACTTTGGCGCGCCGGGTCAATCCGCCCCGTCAGTGCCGGACCCCCCGGCCGGTGAAGGCTTCCTTCAGGGTCAGGAGGATGACGCGGAGGTCAAACCCCAGGGACCGGCGGGCAAGGTATTCGGCGTCCAGCTCCACCTTCCGGTCCAGGTCAATGACGTCCCGGCCGTTGACCTGCGCCCATCCGGTCAGGCCGGGGCGCAGGACATGCACGCCGAGGCGGGTCCGCATGCCGATCAGGTCATCCTGGGTGTGAAGGGCCGGGCGGGGTCCGACCAGGCTCATCTGCCCGAGCAGGATGCTCCAGAGCTGGGGCAACTCGTCCAGGCTCGTCCGCCGGAGCCAGCGCCCCAGGGGAGTGATCCAGCGGTCGGGCTCCTCGAGCGCCTCCGTCGCCACGTCCGGCGCGTCCGTCCGCATGGTGCGGAACTTGGGCATGAGGAAGAGCCGGTTGTCGCGTCCGAACCGGCGGGACCAGTGGATGGCCGGGCCCGGGCTGTCGAGGCGCACGAGAAGGCCGAGGACCAGGAGGAGAGGCCAGAGCAGGGCGAGCCCCGCCGCCGAGCCGGCGATGTCGAGCCCCCGTTTCAGCATCCCAGCCTCCAGACCCGCGAGGTCCCGCCCTCCCCGAGGGTCTCCGCCGTCCACCGGCAGATGTCCTCCAGGTCGGAATCGAGGCCGGGAGGCGCGCCGGCGATCACCAGGGCGCACCCGTTCATCCGCAGCGGGTCCCGGAGCGGCCGCAGGCGAACCTCGGCGACCAGGAGGTCGCCGCAGCCCTCGGCATCCCGGAGAAAGGCGTCGAAGGTCTCGAGGTCCTTCAGGGGCAGCCAGATCATCACCGTGGCGTCGGCCCGCGCAGCCAGGATCCGGCGCAGGGCCCCGGCGCTCCGGGCGTAGTCATCCCCGCGCTCGAAGGGCGGATCGATCAGGACGAGCCGCGCCCCCTCCCCGGCCATGAGGCCCGCTGCGCCCTCGTAGCCGTCCGCCCCGCGGACCTCGACGCCGGCGCGCCCGCCCACCGCAGCGACCAGGGCCGTCGCCTCCCGGGGATTGAACTCGAAGACCACCAGGCTGTCGCCCGACCTGAGCCGGTCGGCGACCAGGCGCGGGGAGCCGGGATAGAGCCGGGCGTCCGGACCGCCGTTCAGGGCGCGCACCGCCTCCCGGAGCACGCGGATGGGCGCCGGCGCCCCGGCGGCCTCCGTCAGGCGCGCCACGCCGCGCTCCGCCTCGGCGGACCGGCGGGCCTCTGGCGCCGAAAGGTCGTAGAGGCCGCGACCGCCGTGGGTGTCGACCACCCGGATCCGGTCGCCCCGGGCCTGAAGGCGGGACAGCACGGCGAGAAGGCCCGCATGCTTGACCAGGTCGGCGAAATTCCCGGCGTGGAAGGCGTGGCTGTAGTTCATCTGTCCTTCGTGCCACGCCCGGACGCCGGGCTGAAGCCGGTTCCGGTCCTCACCGGCGCAGGCTGACGCCGAGACGGACGGTCCGGGGCGCCGACAGGCTCGCCGCCCCGTCTCCGGCGAGGGCGGTCTGCACCCGGGCGTCGGCGAGGTTGTCGACGGCGAGATAGAGCTCGGTCCCCGCCGAGAGGCGCCAGGCCGCGCGGGCGTCGGCGGTCAGGGCGGCCTTGAGCCGGCGGGTATTGAGGTCATCATCGAAGCGCTCCCCCTCGTGCCGGAGGGAAAGTTCAAGGCCGACGGCCTCGACAGGCCGCCAGGAGGCGCCGGCGGTGGCCGTGAACCGCGCGGTCTGGGCGGGCCGCAGGCCGGTGAGCTGGGGAGCCGATGTCCCGCCATCGACCTCGGCGTCCGTCCAGGCGGCGGCGGCGCGAAGGTCGAGGCTCCCGAAGGTTCCGCGGGCCTCGGCCTCCAGGCCCCAGGCGTCGATCCGCCCGGCGTTGCGCCTCTGGCGCAGGGTCCCGCCGGCGGGAATGAACCCGGCGACCGGGAAGACGCCCGGGCCGGTGGCGAGGGTCACATTCGTCACCGGGTCCGAGAGCCGGTTCACAAAGGCGCCGGCGCTCCAGGTCCAGGGGCCCGCCTCGCCCTCGAGGCCCAGGTCGGCGCCCGCAAGGGTCTCGGGACGCAGGCCCGGATTGGCCTCCGTGACGTCGTTCCCCACCCGGAAGGGCCGGTGGAGTTCGTTCAGGGTCGGCGGCCGGAAGCCGGTGTAGCCTGCGGCCCTTACGGCCACCCCTTCGGCGACTTCGACCCGGGACCCGAAGCGGAAGCTGCCGCGGACCCCTGATGCGCCCGGAGCCCGGCTGTCCAGGGTCGGGGCCCCGGTGGCGAGGTCGCGCTCCCGTCTCACGGCGCGGTCCTGCGACCAGGCGTCGATGCGGACGCCTCCGGAATGGAGGACCCGCTCCCCCGACCAGGCCCCCTCGAGGTAGAGCCCGCCCACCGAGGTGCGGCCGCCGCTCTCCCGGCCCCGGGTGAAGGCGCCGGACTGGTAGCGGAACCGCTCGCGCGCCTCGCCTTCGGCAAACCGGGCGTCGGCGCCGGCCTCGAGGGACCAGCGGCCCGGGTTCAGCCGCCAGGCGGCGTTGACGCCCCAGCCGACGGCGGGGGTGGCGTACTGGTCGGAGGCCGGCGTGGTCGCTCCCCGTCCGGCGGCGACGCTCACGGAACTGTTCTGGAGGTCAGAGCCGCGCACCCAGGCCTGCAGCCGCCATCCGGACCCCGCCTCGAGTTGGGCCAGGGTCACGGCGGCGGAAGCCCCCTCGCTGCGCGAGGCGGCGCCGGCAAGGCCGGATTCCCGATCCTCGCGCCAGGCGGCCAGGCTGAGGGCGCCGGCCACCGCTCCGAGGTCCGCCTGCAGCCGGACGGCTCCGTTGTAGGCTTCCAGATCCAGCGGGCGGTCAGCTGCGCCCCGGGTCGCGCCCCTCACCGGCGTGAAGCGCGGCCCGCGTGCGGCGGAGCCCGAAACGACCAGGCCGGGGTCCCCGACGACGAAGACCGCGCGCGCCAGGCCGTGGTCACCGGCCGAGGCGTCGGCGCGGACGAAGGGCCGGGCGCCCGAGACCTCGGACAGGCTCACCACCCCGGTCAGGGCGCCCGCGCCCCAGGCCCCAGCCCCGGCGCCCCGGACGACGTCGATGGACGCCAGGCGCTCTGTGGGGACTGCGGACCAGATCACCCAGCCGCCGAAGGGATCGTTCAGGGGCGCACCGTCCAGGGTGACGAGGGCGCGACCTGCTCCGGAGGGGGCTATGGACCTCAGCGACAGGCCCTGGGTCGTGGGATTGGCGGCCTCGGAGCCATTCCGGCGGAACAGGCTCACGCCGGGAACCTGCCTCAGGGCGCCATCAGGTCTCATGGCGCCAGAGAGGTCGTCCGCGTCGAGGCGAAGACGCGAATAGACTGCGTCGCCAGCCCGGGGCGGCAACTCGACTGGCCTGATGACGATCGCCTCGACCTCGGTCGGCGGGGGCGGGGGCAGGTCAGGAAGCGCGAACATGGC
>JAPOKE010000041.1 GCA_029977805.1 Phenylobacterium parvum
GGAGCTCCCCCTTGGGGGAGCAATCAGAGCGCTCGCAATTCCTCCCCATCAGGGGGAGGTGGACCGCGCAGCGGGCCGGAGGGGGTCTTCCGAGCCGCCGCCTTCCTCCGGGACCGCCCGGACCCACGAACCGGATGCGCCGGCGGGCGATTTGTCCTAGCCTGACGCCATGACCAGCGCTCTCAAAGACACCGGGACCCGGTTCGAGATGGTCGAACAGGGCCTGACCTCCTTCGCGGACTACCGGCGCGCCGGCGACCGCATCGTCATCGACCACGTGGAAAGCCCGCCCGCCCTTCGCGGCACGGGCGCCTCCGGCCGGCTGATGGAGGCCCTCTCCGCCGACATCCAGGCGCGGGGGCTGAAGATCACGCCGGTCTGCAGCTACGCCGCCGCCTGGCTGAAACGGAGCGAGGCCTACCGGTCCCTGCTCGACTGAGCCGAGACCTCAGCGGCGCCGGGGACGCCGGCGCTCGGCGGCCGCCTCGGCGCGGCTTTCCGCCCTGAGCGACTTCGCCGCGCTGCGGGCCGCGCCCGACCCGTCCTCGCCCTCCCCGGAGACCAGGGCGTCGGCGGCGAACTCCAGGTCGAGGAGCTTGAGGCGCTTGATCTCGTCCCGCAGGCGGGCGGCGGTCTCGAACTCCAGGTCGGCGGCGGCCTGGCGCATCCGGGCCTCGAGGTCCTTGAGCGTGGCCTTGAAGTTGTCGCCCAGGAAGGGCTGGGCGCCGGTCTCCGCCACGCCCGCGGGCACGGTGACGCGGTCCTTCTCGTAGGGACTTGCGAGGATCTCCTTGATCTGGCTGCGCACGCTCTCCGGCGTCACGCCATGGGCCTCGTTCCAGGCGGTCTGCTTCTCGCGCCGGCGGCGGGTCTCCGCCATGGCGCGCTCCATGGAGCCCGTGACCTGGTCGGCGTAGAGGATGACCCGGCCGTCGACGTTCCGCGCCGCCCGGCCGATGGTCTGGATCAGGCTGGTCTCCGACCTCAGGAACCCTTCCTTGTCCGCGTCGAGGATGGCCACCAGCCCGCACTCGGGGATGTCCAGGCCCTCGCGCAGGAGGTTGATCCCGACGAGGACGTCGAAGGCGCCCAGCCGCAGGTCGCGGATGATCTCGATGCGCTCCAGGGTGTCGACGTCGGAGTGCATGTAGCGGACCCGCAGGCCCTGCTCGTGCATGTACTCGGTCAGGTCCTCGGCCATCTTCTTGGTCAGGACGGTGACCAGGGTGCGGTAGCCCTTCGCCGTCGTCTGCCGGACCTGGTCGATGACGTCGTCCACCTGGGAGAAGCCGTCCTTCGCCACCGGGCGGATCTCCACCGGCGGGTCGATCAGGCCGGTCGGGCGGATCACCTGTTCGGCGAAGACGCCGCCGGTCTTCTCCATCTCCCAGGGGCCGGGGGTCGCCGAGACGCTGACCGTGGCCGGCCGCATGGCGTCCCACTCCTCGAACTTGAGGGGGCGGTTGTCCATGCAGGAGGGCAGGCGGAAACCGTACTCGGCGAGGGTGAACTTGCGCCGGAAGTCGCCCCGGAACATGGCCCCGATCTGCGGGATGGTCTGGTGGCTCTCATCCACGAAGAGCAGGGCGTTGTCGGGGATGTACTCGAAGAAGGTGGGCGGCGGCTCGCCGGGCCGCCGGCCGGTGAGGTAGCGGGAGTAGTTCTCGACGCCGGCGCAGGAACCCGTGGCCTGGATCATTTCCAGGTCGAAGGTGGTGCGCTGTTCCAGGCGCTGGGCCTCCAGCAGCTTGCCGTTGGCCACCAGCCAGTCGAGGCGCTCCTTCAGCTCGGCGCGGATCTGGTTCATGGCCTGGTTGAGGGTCGGCCGGGGCGTGACGTAGTGGCTGTTGGCGTAGATCTTCACGGCGGGCAGGTCGGCCGTCCGCTTGCCGGTCAGGGGATCGAACTCGGTGATCGCCTCGATCTCGTCGCCGAACAGGCTGATCCGCCAGGCCCGGTCCTCGTAGTGGGCGGGGAAGATCTCCAGGGTGTCGCCGCGCCGCCGGAAGGTCCCGCGCTCGAAGGCCTGGTCGTTCCGCCGGTACTGCTGGGCCACCAGGTCGGCCATCAGCTTCTTCTCGTCGATCCGCTCCCCCACCTTCAGGCTGAAGGTCATGGCGGTGTAGGTCTCCACCGAGCCGATGCCGTAGATGCAGGACACCGAGGCCACGACGATGACGTCGTCGCGCTCGAGGATCGCCCGGGAGGCCGAGCGGCGCATCCGGTCGATCTGGTCGTTGATCGAACTGTCCTTTTCGATATAGAGGTCGCGCGACGGCACGTAGGCCTCGGGCTGGTAGTAGTCGTAGTAGGAGACGAAGAACTCCACGGCGTTGTCCGGGAAGAAGCTCTTGAACTCGCTGTAGAGCTGGGCCGCGAGGGTCTTGTTCGGCGCCAGGATCAGGGCCGGGCGCTGGGTCTCCTCGATCACCTTGGCCATGGTGAAGGTCTTGCCGGAGCCCGTGACGCCCAGCAGGACCTGGTCGTGCTCGTGCGCCCCGAGGCCGGCGACAAGCTCGGCGATCGCGGTCGGCTGGTCGCCTGCGGGGGCGTACTCCGACACGAGGCGGAAGCGCCGGCCTCCCTCCGACTTTTCCGGCCGGTCCGGGCGGTGCGGCCGCCAGGCCATGTCTGCGGCGGCGGCGTCGAAGGCGAACACCGCCGAGGCGTCGGCGACTCCGGGCGTGGGGCTGGAAGGCATGGCTGCAGATTAGGGGGCCGTCCGGGCCGGCGCCAGTCCGCCCAGGCCGAATGTCACGGCTTGCGCTTCGCCTTCAGGGCCGCCGTATAGGCCGCGTCCAGGTCGCTCAGGGTCGGCTGCTCGACATTCAGCCTCACCCCGTTGAAGAAGAAGGTCGGGGTTCCCGTTACGCCCCGCGCGATTGTGCGCTCGATTTCGGCGTCCAGGGCGGCCTGGCCCCCAGGGTCGGCGATGCAGTCGTTGTAGGCCTTGCGGTCCAGGCCGCCTTCCGCCGCTGCGGCGACAAGGGCCGAGCGGACGTCGCCCGTCGAGAAGGCTTGTTCCTGCCGCCGGAAGAAGCCTTCAAGCACCTTGTAATACCCCTTGGGCCCGGCGCATCTGGCCAACAGGAAGCCTGCGGCGGCGATCTCCGGCGGGGCGGTGAGCAACGGCCGGATCACGTAGCGAATACGCCCAGTCTGTATGTATTTGGCGCTGAAGGCGGGGAACACCTCATTGGCGAACTTGGCGCAGTGCGTGCAGCTGGGCGACGCGTACTCCTCGACAAGGACAGGTGCACTGGGGCGGCCCATCACGTAATCCGACGAGACCTGAGGCTCCGGAGCCGCCAGCGCGCTAGCGCCCTGGGCGAGCATGAAAGTGAAGACGAGAAGGATTAGGAGCTTCTTCATGTGGGCTCCCGGGAAGCAGGTTCATCGTAGGCCTGTCAAGCGGCCGCCCGCCGGTGAGGCTCGGGAGAGGTGCGCGCCCTTTCCATGCTGCAGTGCAATAAAGACTTGCGAATCCCTTCCCGGGCGTCCATATGCCGGCTCACATCGCCATTGCCCGGGCTCCAGCGTGTAGGAGACGGGCAGGTCGGTTCGGCCGCCAGCATGAGCAGGGGTCCAGACCGACACAGCTGTCTGGGGGCAAGCCGCCCTCGCCGCACGGGACCTCACCCTTGTCAGAACCCCATCAGGCGCGCGCCTCCCGGCGCGGAGTCATGAGCGCTGTTCTCCTGGGCGCCAGCCTTGGCGTCGCCCTTGGCGCGACCTACCTCGTCGGCCTTCGCGCCGGCGTCTCCAATGCCCGGCCAGAACCCGGCCTGACCCTCGCCGCCCTCCCGCAGGTCGCCGGCGCGACCCAGGCCCCGGCCCTGCGCCCGGAAAACCTCGCCGCGGAGCTGGTCCGTCCCGCTCGCAGCGAGGACCGCCCCGCCGCCTCCGGGCGCGACCTCGACTGTCTCACCCAGGCGGTCTACTTCGAGGCCCGTGGCGAGAGCCCCGCCGGACAGGCCGCCGTCGCCCAGGTCGTCCTCAACCGCGTCCGCAAGGCGGGCTTCCCGAAGTCGGTCTGCGCCGTGGTCTTCCAGGGTTCCGCCCGCGGGACCGGCTGCCAGTTTTCCTTCGCCTGCGACGGTTCCATGAACCGCGGACGCGAATCCAGGGCCTGGGCCCAGGCCCGGCACATCGCCACCCGCGCCCTCGCCGGGGCGGTGATGACCGCCGTCGGCGACGCGACCCACTTCCACACCGTCCATGTCTCCCCGGACTGGAGCCGTGATTTCCGGCAGGTCGCCCAGGTCGGGCTGCACATCTTCTATCGCGTCGGCCGCCCGCAGGCGGTTGCTGCGGTCGCCGAGGCCCCCGCGCCCAAGCCGTCGACCGATATCCGCGTGGCCGAGGCGCGCCTCGTCTCGGGCCCCCCTGCGGACCCGGTCGAGATCGTCGACGCCCCGGCGACCGCGACGACGGAGGCCGCTGCGGCCGAAACGCCCGCCGCCGCTCCCGCCGCCTGACGCCTCAGCCGCGGTTCAGCCCGCGTCGAGGCCGATGTCCAGCACCGGCGCGGAATGGGTCAGGGCGCCGACGCTGATCACCTGGACCCCCGTCTCGGCGATCGGCCGGACCGTGGTCAGGTCCACCCCGCCAGAGGCCTCCAGGGTCACCCGTCCTGCGGCCAGGGCGACGGCGGTCCGCAGGTCCGCCAGGCTGAAATTGTCCAGCAGGATGACGTCCGGGCCGAGGGGCAGGGCCTCCTCCAGCTGTTCGAGGCGGTCCACCTCGATCTCCACCTTCACCAGGTGCCCCGCCGCGGCCCGGGCGCGCTCCAGGGCCGGCCTGACGCCACCGCAGGCGGCGACGTGGTTGTCCTTGATCAGGATGGCGTCATCGAGGCCGAAGCGGTGGTTGATCCCCCCGCCGCAGCGCACGGCGTACTTTTCAAGCTGGCGCAGGCCCGGCGTCGTCTTGCGCGTGTCGGTGATGCGCGCGCCCGTCCCGGTCACGGCGTCCACGTAGGCCCGGGTCAGGGTGGCGATCCCGGACAGGCGGCCCATCAGGTTCAGGCCCGTCCGTTCAGCCGAGAGAACCGCCCGCGCCGGCGCCTCCGCCCGCGCCAGGACCTGGCCCGGGGCGATGGCGTCGCCGTCGCTCGCCAGGGCCTCGAACCGCGCTTCCGGGGCGAGGGCGTGCAGGGAAAGCCTTGCGCAGGACAGCCCGGACAGCACGCCCGGTCGCCGCGCGACCCAGGCGACCGATAGCCGGGCCGCCTCCGGAACGCAGGCCTCGCTGGTCAGGTCGCCCGCCCTTCCGAGGTCCTCGGCCAGGGCCATGCGGACGACGGGCTCGACAAGGATATCCGGGATGGGGGAGGTCATGCGGCCTTCCGGGACAGGCGCCCGGCCTCAAGTGAAACGAGGGTGTGCCGCGCCTCGGCGTCGGCCAGGGGATGGTCTGCGCGGAAATGGGCGCCGCGGCTCTCCTGGCGCGCCAGGGCGCATTCGGCCACCAGGCGGGCGGCGACCAGGGGGCCGGCCTCGCCGCAACGGTCGCCGAGGGCGTCCAGCAGGTCGACGAGCCGGGTGAGGCCAGCTGCGTCGCGGACGACGCCGGCGTCCCGGCTCATCGCCCCGCGAAGGCGCCGGAGGTCAGCCCTTCCAAGCCGGGGAAGGGCGCCTGTCTTCGCCAGAGGTCGCCGGGAGCCGGTCCGCCGGGCGGCGGCGCGTCCGGCCCGGGCGCCGAAGACCGCCGCCTCGAGCAGGGAGTTGGAGGCCAGGCGATTGGCCCCGTGCACGCCGCTGGAGGCGCACTCGCCGGCGGCGTAGAGGCCGGGCAGGGTGGTCGCCCCATCCGCGTCCGTCAGGATCCCGCCCATGTGGTAGTGGCAGGCGGGCGCCACCGGGATGGGCGCCGTGCGGGGGTCGATCCCGGCGCTCATGCAGGCCGCGAAGACCGTCGGGAAGGCCTCGGGGAAGTGCGCGCCCACCGCATCCCGGGCGTCGAGGAAGGCGCCGCGTCCCGCCAGCCGCTCCGCATGGATGGCCCGGGCGACGATGTCGCGGGGGGCCAGTTCGGCGTCGGGGTGGAAGGCCGCCATGAACCTCTCCCCCGCGGCGTTGACCAGGCGGGCGCCGTCGCCGCGCAGGGCCTCGGTGACCAGGGGCGCGGGGTCCCGGCCGATGTCGAGGGCGGTGGGGTGGAACTGGACGAATTCCGGGTCGGCGATGACCGCGCCGGCGACGGCCGCCGCCGCCAGGCCTTCGCCGAGCAGGGCCGCGGGAGTCGTGGTCTCGGCATAGAGGCCGCCGACGCCCCCCGTCGCCAGGATCACTGCGGCGGCGCGCAGGGCGGAGACCTCTCCGTCACGCTCGACGAGGGCGCCGCAGACCGCGCCGCCGGTGTCCTGCAGCAGGCCGCGCAGGCTCCAGCCCTCCAGGACTTCGATGTGCGCGGACGCCCGAACCCGGGCGATCACCGCCGCCATCACGGCGGCTCCCGCCCGGTCGCCTCCGACCCGCGCCACCCGGGCGCGGCCGTGGGCCGCCTCGCGGCTCAGGCGGAAGCCGCCCCCTGCGACGCGGTCGAAGGGCGCCCCGAGGTTCGCCAACCTCCGGACGGCTGAGGGTCCCTCCGCGGCGAGGAGGGCGGCCCGGTCCGGATCCACCAGGCCGGCGCCCGCGGCCAGGGTGTCCGCGGCGTGCAGCGCGGGCGAGTCATCCGGGGCGAGGGCCGCGGCCACGCCGCCCTGGGCCCAGGCGGAGCTGCACGCCTCGCCCAGGGGCGCCGGCGACAGCACCCGGACCCGGCGCGGGGCGGCGGCGAGGGCGGCCGACAGTCCGGCGAGGCCTGCGCCGATCACCAGGACGCCGTCGAAGTCGGTGGCGTCCATGGTCAGATCAGCTCCACGTCCACGTGGTGGCGGGCGCGCACCAGGTCGTAGCGGGCCGGGACAGCCGGCGGCGGCAGGTCGATCATCCGCTGGACGGCGTCCCGCGCCCGCCGGGCGACGAGGGGATCGACGGTGACCTCGTGGCGATCCTGGACCAGGGCCTTGAGGATGTTCTCCAGGGTGATCCGCTTCATGTGCGGGCAGAGGTTGCAGGGCCGCACGAACTCCGTCTCGACGGCGTCCGCCGCGACATTGTCGGCCATGGAGCATTCGGTGATCAGCACGACCTGCCGGGGCTTCCGGGTCAGGACGTAGTCGTTCATGGCGGCGGTCGATCCCGCGAAGTCGGCCTCCGCCAGGACCTCGGCGGGGCACTCGGGATGGGCCAGGACCTCGGCGCCGGGGTGGGCCTGCCGGATCTCGCGGATGTCCTCGGCGGTGAACTGCTCGTGGACCTCGCAGCGGCCCCGCCAGGCGATGATGCCGACCTCCGTCTGGCGGGCGACGTTTCGGGCCAGGAACTCGTCGGGGATCAGGATGACCCGGTCCACGCCCCACTCCCGCGCGGCGTGCTCCACCACCTGGACCGCGTTGGCGCTGGTGCAGCAGATGTCGGTCTCGGCCTTCACCTCGGCGGAGGTGTTGACGTAGGTCACGACGGGCAGGCCCGGATGGCGCTCGCGCATGAGCCGGACGTCCGCCGCCGTGATGGAGGAGGCCAGGCTGCAGCCGGCCCTCAGGTCGGGGATCAGGACGCGCTTTTCCGGCGAGAGGATCTTGGAGGTCTCGGCCATGAAGTGGACGCCGGCCTGGACGATGATGTCGGCGTCCGCCCGGGCGGCTTCCCGGGCCAGGCCGAGGCTGTCGCCGACATAGTCGCCCACCCCGTGGAAGATGTCGGGCGTCATGTAGTTGTGGGCCAGGATGACCGCCTTGCGCTCGCGCTTCAGGGTGTTGATGGCGTGGATCAGGGGCGCCTGCAGACGCCATTCCATGGGCGTCACGTGCCGCCGCACCTTCTCCCAGACGGCGGCGGTGGCCGCTTCGACCTCGGGGGTGAAGGCGGGCAGGGCCGCCTCGGGGGTGTTCACGACACGCATCGCAGGCTCCTTTTGCTCAAAATGAGCATTAGAGGGGCGGCGAAAACACCGGACGGGCCCGGCGCTTCCTCCTGTTATGCTCATTTAGAGCATATCCTGCCGTCAATATGAGGTCTGGGTCGGTCCTTGGCAAGCGGCGGCAGGTTCCCCCAGGACAAGAGCGCGTGATCCCCGGGGGTAATCGTGGTAGAGGCGCGGCCGTCGTCCACCGGAGACCCGGCCCTGAGGCAGGCTCGCACCCTCGCTCTGATCGCTGTGCTCGGCGTGCTCGGACCCGGAGCCGCGGGCGCCGGCCGGGGTGCGCCCCCGCGGGCGGTGACGGACCTGGCGGGCCCTGGGGCCCCCGTGGCCAGGGCCTTTTCCGAGCCCGCCCTGCAGGCGCGGTTCGCCTCCCTCTCGCCGGGGCTGAAGGCTGCGGCGGATGGGGTCCGGGGGCAGGACTGGATGGGGCTGACGCCGGGCTGGGAGCGCCTGGACCTCGCAAGTCCGCCCCGGCTGGACCTTGGCGCGCCGGACGCGGCGGCCCAGGCGGAGGAGGCCAGGCTCATCAACGCCCTGCGGCCGATCTCCCGGACGCCCCTCGCCGACATGCCGGCCTTCCGCCTGGACGGCGAGACCGACGACGCCCGCCGGGCGCTCACCTGCCTGACCCAGGCCGTCTACTACGAGGCCGCCCGCGAGCCGGCGCTCGGCCAGGCGGCGGTGGCCCAGGTGGTGCTCAACCGCGTCCGCCACCCGGGCTATCCGAAGACGGTCTGCGGGGTGGTCTACCAGGGCTCCGCCCGGTCGACCGGATGCCAGTTCACCTTCACCTGCGACGGGTCGCTGTCTCGGTCCCCGGACCCGGGGCTCTGGGCGTCCGCGGCCGCCGTCGCCCGCCGCGCCCTTTCGGGCCATGTCGTGCGCGAGGTGGGATCGGCCACGCACTACCACGCCGACTATGTCGCCCCCTACTGGGCGCCCACCCTGGTCAAGCTGGCGCAGATCGGGGCCCACATCTTCTATCGCTGGACCGGTCCGTCGGGAGAGCGCGGGGCCTTCAGCGGGCGCTATGCCGGCGGCGAGGCCAACCTCACCCCGGCCATCCTCGGCGGCGTGGACCCGCGAACCCAGCTGGGGCTTGAGACGCTCGCGCCGCCGCCCCCGCGCACCGTCACCCTGGCCCTGGCCGGCGAGACCCGCACCTACACCGTCTCTGAGCTTGACGCCGCGGGGGGGCCGGCCCTGCCGGCGCCTGGCCAGCTGTCACCGGCCCGCCGGCGGCCGACCGCGGAGGAGATCCGCCGGATCAACGCCGCCATCGCCGCTGTCGAGCGGGGCGACGCCGCCCCCGCCCTGACGCCGACACCGACTCCTGCGCCGGCGCCGGGCGCCGCCGTTCAGCCCTGAGGCTCCGAGAAGGCGTCGGGGTAGGCCACCATCAGGGGCTCATCCAGGGCGCCTTCGACCAGGGCTATGCCCATGAAGGCCGGACTGCCCGAATACGGCGCACTGACCTTCCCCGTCGCGGCGGCTGAGAAGCCGAACTTCGGATAGTATTCGGGATGGCCGAGGACCAGCACCGCCGCGGCGTCGAAGTGCCGCGCCGCCTCCAGCCCGCGCCGGGTCAGGGCCGATCCGATCCCCGTTCGCTGGACGTCCGGGCGCACCGCCAGGGGCGCAAGGGCGGAATAGAGGTTCATGCTGTCCGCCCAGAGGCGGCTGAACATGATGCAGCCCACCAGTTCGCCATCCTGCACGGCGACCAGCTCGAACATGGACTCGGCGTCGGCGCGCAGCCGCTCGACGATCCGGCGCTCCGTCGTCCCGCCGAAGGCGGCATCGAGGATGTCGCCGATGCCGGGATGGTCGCCGGCGCGGGCGTAGCGGATCTCGATCGCCATGGGTCTCTCCCCGGTCAGTCGCCCGCCACCCACTCCACGTCGGCGCCGAGGGCGTTGAGGTTCTCGACGAAGCGGGGGTGCGCCCTCTGGATCGGGGCGGCGTTCAGTATGGTCGACCGGCCCTCGATGCTGGCCGCCAGCATGAAGAGGGCGATGGCCACGCGGATGATGTAGGGGCTTTCGACGGTGGCCGGCATCAGGGGCTTGCCGCCATAGGTGATCAGCCGGTGGGGATCGCAGAGGACGGCGTGGGCGCCGAACTTGCCGATCTCCGAGCTCCAGCCCAGGGCGCCCTCGTAGACCTTGTTCCAGAACATCACCGACCCCTCGGCCCGGACGCCCAGGGCGACGAAGATCGGCAGGAGGTCCGCCGGCACGTAGGGCCAGGGCGCCGCCTCCACCTTGGTGAGGATGTTCGAGGTGAAGGGCTCGCGCACCTTCAGGCCATGGGGGGCCCGCGCCGTCGACCAGCCGCCCTCGTGGGTCAACTCGACGCCGAACTTGGCGAAGGTGCGGTCGAGCAGGGGGAACTGGTCCACCGAGCCGTTGCGGACCGAGACCTCGCCGCCTGTGATCGCCCCCATGGCGAGGAAGGTGGCCACCTCATGGAAGTCGTCGGCGAAGGTGAACTCCGCGCCGGACAGGCGCTCCACCCCCTCGACCACGATGCGCGAGCCGCCGACCCCGTCGATCCGGGCGCCCATCAGGGCCAGGAAGGCGCAGAACTCCTGCACGTGGGGCTCGCAGGCGGCGTTGGTCAGCTGGGACCGGCCCAGGGCCGTCGCGGCGCAGAGCATGAAGTTCTCGGTGGTCGTCACCGAGGCGTAGTCGAGCCAGTGATCCGCCGAGGCAAAGCCCCGCGGCGTGGAGATGTGCAGGGCGTCGGGCTCGCGCCGGACCTCCGCGCCGAAGGTCTGGAAGACCTCGATGTGCGGATCGATCTCCCGGGCGCCGAGGGTGCAGCCGGTGGCGTCCTCCTCGATCGTGGCCGCCCCGAACCGATGCAGCAGGGGCGGGATCAGCATCAGGGTGGAGCGCATGCCGAGGGGCAGGTGCGCCGCCTTCGGGTCCAGCCCCTCGCCGTGCCGGACCTTCAGGATCCCGGCCTCGAAGTCCATGTCCACGGTCGAGCCGAGGTTGCGGAAGAAGTCGAGGATCTTCCGGACGTCGGTGATGTCCGGCACCCGGTGCAGGGTCACGGGCTGGTCCGTCAGCAGGGTGGCGCAGAGCACCGGCAGGACGGCGTTCTTGTTCGCCGAGGGCGTGATCCGACCCCTGAGCGCCCGCCCGCCATTGACGATCAGGCTGGTCACTGGGCGGCCGCCCGGCTGGCGGCGTGGTCTTCCTCGGCGAGGAGCCGCACGGCCTCGAGGGCGGCCATGCAGCCCATTCCCGCCGCCGTCACGGCCTGGCGGTAGACGTCATCGGTGACGTCGCCGGCGGCGAAGACCCCCTTGATGGCGGTCGCGGCGGTCCCGGGGGTCACCTTCAGGTAGCCCGAGGCGTCCATTTCCAGCTGGCCGGCGAACAGGGCCGAGGCCGGGGCGTGGCCGATGGCGATGAAGACGCCGTCGCAGGACAGGTCGCGGGTCTCGCCGGTCCGGGTCGACTTCAGGCGGACGCCGGTCACGCCCATGGGGTCGGTCTGGCCCAGGACCTCCTCGACCTGGTGGTCCCAGACCACCTCGACCTTGGGGTTGGCGAACAGGCGCTCCTGCAGGATGGCCTCGGCGCGGAAGCTGTCGCGCCGGTGGACCACCGTCACCTTCGAGGCGAAATTGGTCAGGAACAGGGCCTCCTCGACGGCGGTGTTGCCGCCGCCGACCACCACGACCTCCTTGCCCCGGTAGAAGAAGCCGTCGCAGGTCGCGCAGGCCGAGACGCCGAAGCCCTGGAACCTCTGCTCGCTCTCCAGCCCCAGCCAGCGGGCCTGGGCGCCGGTGGCGATGATCAGGGTCTCCGCCAGCCAGACCTGGCCGCTGTCGCAGGTCAGGCGGAAGGGCCGGGCGGACAGGTCGGCGGCGACGACGATGTCGTTGATGATCTCGGTCCCGACGTGCTCGGCCTGGGCCTGCATCTGCTCCATCAGCCAGGGCCCCTGGATGACCTCTGCGAAGCCCGGATAGTTCTCGACGTCGGCGGTGATGGTCAGCTGGCCGCCGGGCTGCAGGCCCTGGATCAGGACGGGCTTGAGCAGGGCGCGGGCGGCGTAGACGGCGGCCGTATAGCCTGCCGGGCCGGAACCCACGATCAGGCAGCGGACGGAGCGGGGGGCGGAGTTCGTCATGTGGTCCCTATAGGGCGGATTTTGGCCGTGCGCGACTCCGTCTCGGGGACTGGACCCCGGGGCGGGCCGGCGCGATGCTAACGCCCCGTTCCCAGCGTCCGAGGCGACCACAATGTCGATCCCGAAGCTCGCCGCCGCGGCCCTTCTCGGGCTCTGCCTGTCCGCCTGCGCCGCGACCCGGCCGGACGCCCCGCCGGCCCTTTCGGGGGACTGGCGCATCGAGGACCTGGATGGTCGCGGCGTCCCCGACCGCGTGCCCTTCACCGTGGCCTTCGCGGACGGCCGGGTCTCGGCCTCGGCGGGCTGCAACCGCCTGGTCGGCGCCTTCGAGCAGACCGGCGACCGCCTGAGGATCGGGCCCCTGGCCTCGACCCGCATGGCCTGCCCGCCGGCCCTCGAGGAACAGGAGCGTCGACTCGCCGCCTCCCTGGGCGCCGTCACCGCCGTCGCCCGGGCCGGGGAGGGGGCGGTGATCCTGTCGGGGCCCGGCGGCGCCAGCCTGACCTTGCGGCCGGCCGACGCCGGGGAAGCCGCCCCGGGGGACCTCGCCCTGCGCTGCGGCGAAGAGGATTTCCAGGTGCGCTTCTCCGCCGCCGAGGCGCGGGTCCTGCTGACCGACGGATCCGCCGAGGTCCTGCCCCGGCTGAACGCCCAGGGTGCGGACCCGGAGGCCCCGCGCGTCTTCACCAATGGCCGGATGACCTTCACCCAGGAGATCGAGGGCGGCCGCGCCATCACCTTCGCCCGGGGACGGATGGCGCCTTTGACCTGCGCCCCGCGCTGATCCGGGGATCAGCCCGCCTGGGCCTTGCGCCCGATCGCCTCGAGCAGGGCTTCCGCCGCCCGGCCGGCCCCCTGGCCGTCGCAGACGCCGGCCGCGGCCTCCGACAGGTGGGCCCGCTGAACGGGGTCCGTCACCAGCCGCATGATGGCCCGGTCAAGGGCGCCGTCGAAGGCGGGGGAGGCCGCGTCGACGACCAGGGCCGCGCCGCGGTCGGAAAGGGCGGTTGCGGCGGCCCTCTGGTTCTCCGCCACCACCACCACGGCGGCCGGAAGCCCCAGGGTGCAGAGTTCCCAGACGGTCGAGCCGGCCCCTGAGACCGCAAAGTCCGCATCGTGCATCAGGCTCGCCATGTCGGTGGCGTCCACGTGGATCCGAAGGCGACGGTCGTGGGCAGCCATGCGGGACAGGGCGCGAAGGCTCGGGGCCTGGGCGCCCAGCACCACGTCGATCACCACGTCGCCGAGGCGGGGACGGAGCCGGTCCACCACCCGGCTGGTCACGCCGCCGACGTCGCTGAGCCCCAGGGTCACCAGGACCCGCTGCACGGCGTCGCCCCGGCGGGCGAGGGAGGCGGCGCGCAGGGCCGCGAAGCGGCTGCGCACGGGGGCGAACTCGGGGCCCAGGAGCAGGCGCGTGTCGCCGTCTGTCAGCAGGGTGTAGTCGAGGGCCCGCCGGCTGGGGCCGGAGTCCAGGACGATGTCGGCGCCCAGGGGGCGGTCGGCCAGGTCGTCGATCACCAGGCAGGCGCGGCCGCCGGCCAGGGCCTCGTGGTCCGGCCGGGCGAGGCGGTAGTGGTCGAAGACCAGGGCGTCGAAACCCTGCCCCGCGAGGGCGGCGGCGAGGCCGGAGCGGTCCGTCGCCAGGGCCTCGATCCGCGACATGGCGGGGGCGAAGGTCTCGAGGAGGGGGGCGCTTTCCGGGGTGGCGATGAAGGCGCAGGCGGCGCCGCGCACGCTCAGGGCCTCGGCCAGGGTCAGGCTGCGCATGAGGTGCCCGCCGCCGGCCTCGGGACCGGCGTCGGCGATGAACAGCACGCGCGGCGTCTCGGGAATCATGTCGGCGACAGGGGAGCGCGAATCCGGCGTTTCGGGAAGGGCGACGTCATCGGACGGCGAGCCCCAGGCGCTGGACGATGGCCTCCGCGGCCCTGGCGGTCTCGTCGAAGGGTGCGCCGGGGAAGGTCTCCAGCCGGCCCTCGAACCGCCGGGCGGCGCCCCGGGCGATGAGGTCCTCGTGCAGGCGGGTGAACTTGGCGGAGCCGCCGTCCATGGGCAGGAGCAGCACCGGCCGGCCCGAAGAGGCGGCCTCCGTCGCCATGTTGGCGCTGTCCTCGGTGACAAGGACGACGTCCGCGCCCGCCAGCATGGCGAAATAGGGATTTTCGCCCGTCCCGTCCCAGGTGAAGCCCGGCAGGCCCGAGAGGGTGTCCTCGAGGATGAGGCGGGCGGACTCCGGCGTGCGCCGCGAGAAGGTGGTCATGAGGGAGCCGCCGGACTCGAGGACGGCGCGGCGCAGGTCGGCCCCCAGGGCCCGGGCGCGGGCGTCGGAGAGATCGTGGGACTTCGAGCGGCCGCCGACCAGCAGGGCGGCGCGGGGCCGGGGCAGGGGGTCGATCCGGGCGGCGAAGCGGCCCGCCGCCTCGGCCAGCCGCTCCGGCGTGACCCGGTGGGGGGAGCCCGTGATGGACAGGATGTTGGGTCCCGAGATCCCGTCGTGCCGGGGCGCGACGATCAGGTCGAAGCCGCCGGCGGGGGCGCGGGGGTTCTGGACCTGGACGACCCGGGTGCGGCCGCCGGACCAGCCCTTCACGCGCAGGGAGAGGGGCAGGGTGGCGCGACCCGCCGCAATCCAGAGGTCCGGCCAGGGCGGATGGATGCCCGCATCCCCCGCGAGGGCCGACAGGGGGAAGGGGTTGAGGAACCAGGGCAGGCGTCCGATGCGTCCCCGCCAGGCCACGGTGCGGACGCCGATCTCGGCGGGCGTGAGCCGGGCGACGGCCTCCGCCAGGCCGAGGGCCGGCCCGGCGTTCCCGGCCTTGTCGTCCGACACGGCCCAGATGGAGAGGGGGGCGCCCAAGTGCCGCCGGGGGCCTAGGCCCGCCTCACCCTAGATCCACTCGACCTTGACGATCTCGTAGGCCTTGACGCCGCCGGGCGTGTTGACCTCGACGACGTCGCCGGTCTCCTTGCCGATCATGGCGCGGGCGATGGGCGAGGTGATCGAGATCTTGCCCGCCTTCACGTCCGCCTCGTGCTCGCCGACGATCTGGTAGCGGGCCTGGTCCTCGGTGTCCTCGTCGACCACCGAGACGGTGGCGCCGAACTTGACCTGGCTGCCGGACAGCTTGGACACGTCGATGACCTGGGCCCGCGCCATGCGGTCCTCGATGTCGGCGATCTGGCCCTCGATCCAGCCCTGCCGCTCCTTCGCCGCGTGGTACTCGGCGTTCTCGGACAGGTCGCCGTGCGCGCGCGCCTCGGCGATGGCGGCGATCACGGCCGGCCTCTCGATCGTCTTGAGACGCTTCAGGTCTTCGTCGAGGGCGTGGTAGCCCTCGGCGGTCATCGGGACTTTTTCCATAACCGGGTGGTCTCGGGTCTGCGCAGGGACGGGAATCTCACCGCGGGCGCAAGCGTCCGTGGGGGTAAGAGGATAGGTCCCGGAGGCGCGGAACTCAAGTGTGCAATGCAGCAAATCCCGGGAAATCAGGGCTCCGTCGGCTCGGGAACCTTCGCAGGCGCCGCAGGCGGAGGGGCCTGGGGGGCCTCTGGGGTCGCCTGCACGGGCGGCGCCGGCGCCGGGGCCGCCGTCCCGCCGGGCAAGGTTTCGGTCGCCGGGACGGGGACTGCGACGGGCGGCCCCGCCGGGATGGGACCGGCGGGCAGGCGCCGGACCGCCGTCGTCATGACGCCCTTCCAGACCTCGGCCGGCAGGGATCCCCCGGTCACCCCCTTCATCGGCCGGTTGTCGTCCCGGCCGAGCCAGACGACCGTCACCACGCCGCCGGTGTAGCCGGCGAACCAGGCGTCCTGGTAGCTGGAGGTGGTGCCGGTCTTGCCGGCGACGTCACGCCCGGGCAGGGCCGCCCGCGTTCCCGTGCCGGAGGCCACGACCTGGCGCATCATGCGGTTGAGGTCCGACAGGGCGGGGTTGGCGATCACCTGCCGGGGCGGGGGAGGGGCCGGCCGGGTCCAGATCACGCGTCCGCCGGTGGTGCGGATCCGGGACACCCCCCAGGCCTCCACCTGCCGGCCGCCGGCGGCGAAGGCGCCATAGGCCTCGGCGAGGTCCATCGGGGTGACCACGCCGGCCCCGAGGGCCATCGCCGGCGTGGTCGGGATCGGCGTCGAGATGCCGAGGCGACGGGCGGTGTCGGCCACCTTCGGCCGGCCCACCTCGTCGGCCAGCCGGACGGCGACCGTGTTCACCGAGCGGGCGAGGGCGGTCTCCAGGCTCATCGGTCCCTGGAAGCCGGGTTCGTAGTTGGAGGGCGACCAGCCCTCGATCGTGACGGGCTCGTCGACCACAGGACTGTCCGGGGTCCGCCCGGCCTCGAGGGCCGCGAGCCAGACAAAGGGCTTGAAGGCCGACCCCGGCTGGCGGCGGGCGTCCGTGGCGCGGTTGTAGGGCGCCGCGAGGTGGTCGGTCCCGCCGACCAGGGCGCGGACGGCGCCGGACCCGTCGAGGGTCACCACGGCGCCCTGCTGGACCCCCTGGGCGGCGCCCCGCGAGACGCCGCTGCGCAGGGCCTCCTCGGCCGCCCGCTCAAGGGGCAGGTCGAGGGTGGTTTCCACCACCAGGTCCTGCTTGACCGTCCCCGCCCGGCGACGGGCCTGGGCGTCCATCCAGTCGACGAAGTACTGGGCCGAGGCCTCCGGCGCCCGGCTCCAGACCCTGGGCTTCTCGGCCAGGGCGGCCGCCCGGGCCCTGGACGACAGGGCCCCCGTCTCGACCATGGCGTCGAGGACCAGCCGGGTCCGCTCGGCGTTGCGCGCCGGCTCGTCCACCGGGTTGTAGCCGGACGGCGACTTGGGGATGGAGGCGAGCATGGCCGCCTCGCGGACGGTCAGGCGGGACGCGGGCTTGTTGAAATAGCGCCAGGAGGCGGCCTCCAGGCCCCAGGCGCCCTTACCGAAGTTGATGCGCGACAGGTAGAGGCCGAGGATCTGAGACTTGGTGAAGGCGCGCTCGAGCTGGACCGCCAGGGCGAGCTCCCGGGCCTTTCGCTCGAGGGTCTTGTCCTGGTTCAGGAACAGGAGGCGGGCCACCTGCTGGGTGATGGTGGAGCCGCCCTGGGCGACCCCGCCCTCGGCCAGGTTGGCCGCCGCGGCGCGGGCGATGCCGGCGGGGTCGAACCCCGGATGGCTGTAAAAGCGGCGGTCCTCGATGGCCACGAAGGCGGCGGGGACGTGGGCGGGAAGGTTGCGGATGTCGACCGGCGGGCCGTAGCGGCCGCCGCGCACGCCGATGCGCTCGCCATTGCGGTCGACGAACACCACCTGGGGCGTCCGCTCGATGGGCGGCAGGGGCGGCAGGGCCGCAGCCCCGGGCAGGCCGGGAAGCGGCGGAAGGCTCACCGTCGCGGAGGCCAGGAGGCCGATCAACATGCCAGGGGTCCGTCAGGTCCATCCCACGGGCCGGAGCGCCCGCAGCCGGAGGGTCTCCGGCCACCGTGGCGAGAGCAAGGCGCCGGCAGGGCCCGCCTCACGCGCTCTCGACCACCTCGCAGCCGGCCAGCTCGGCGGCGTCCGGGGCCTCGAACACGCCCTCGGTGAAGTCGAACATCTCGGGGGTGACGACGAAGGAGAAGCCCTCGCCCTGGATCTGGTTGCGCGACAGCACCCGGCCGCGGCGGACCTCCCTGGGCGCATTCAGGAAGTGGAACCGGGCGGGCAACTCGCAGAGGCGGGCGATCTCCGCCACCCGCGCCCGGTCCGACCGGCGCAGGAGGCCAAGGTCCAGCACCACCGGGGTCCCGGTCGCCATCACCGCCGCCGCCGTCGACCAGATCTGGGCCTCGCAGCGCTCGACCCGCTCCATGACCCAGGTGAACTCGATCGGGTCTGGCATGTCGGCGGCGAAGAGCCGGGCCATCCAGTCGTCGATGGAGAAGGTCACGGCCCGCTCGCGCCGGGCCAGGTCGCCGGCGTAGGTGGACTTGCCGGCGCCCGACGCGCCGACCACGGCGACGTACTCGCCGGCCGGGTCGATGCAGAGGGGCTGGGGGCCGGTGAAGTCGATGGCCCGGCCGGTCGACTTGTCCTCGGCCGGGCACTCGCCGGTGCCGTAGGTGAAGCCGTCGATCTCCGCCGTGTCGCCGTTGTCGACC
>JAPOKE010000042.1 GCA_029977805.1 Phenylobacterium parvum
AGATCTTGCCATCCGGGGTCCGCGAGAACGGCACGCCCCAGTGCTCCAGCTCGTACACGGCCGCCGGCGCGTTCCGGCAGAGGTATTCGATGGCGTCCTGGTCGCCCAGCCAGTCCGACCCCTTGACGGTGTCGTACATGTGCCAGCGCCAGTCATCCTCGCCCATGTTGCCGAGGCTGGCCGAGATCCCGCCCTGGGCCGCCACGGTGTGGGACCGGGTCGGGAAGACCTTGGTGATGCAGGCCGTCTTCAGGCCGGCCTGGGCGCAGCCCAGGGCCGCCCGGAGGCCGGAGCCGCCGGCGCCAACGACGACGACGTCGAACTTGTGATCGGTGAATTCGTATGCGGCCATGACGTCAGAGAGCGCCTCCGAGCGCGACCTTGAGGACGGAGAACACCGCCAGGGCGGTGACGAGGACGGTGACGAAGAGGTTGAGGACCAGCAGGGCCGAGCGGCCCAGCATCTTGTGCATGTAGTCCTCGACCACGACCCGGGCGCCGGCGTGCATGTGCCAGCCGGAAACGACCAGGACGAGGATGATCAGCACGGCGTTGACGGGGTGGGAGACAAAACCCAGGGCCCCGGAATAGTCGCTGCGCGAGATCACGAGGGCGGCGTAGACCATCCAGAGGGTCAGGGGGACCAGGGCGATGGCGCTGACGCGCTCGGCCACCCAGTGGGCGGCTCCGTGGCCGGCCGCACCGCTGCCGCGGGCCCGGGAGAGGGGTGTCCTGAGGTCGGTCATTACGGGCCTCCCGGTCCAAGTCCGATGGCCCACACCGTGATGGTGGCGACCACGGCGAAGGCCATCGCCATGATCCCCGAGGTGTTCGAGGCGGTCACGGACAGGCCCTTGCCGGCGTCCCAGAACAGGTGCCGGAGGCCGTTGGCCAGGTGGTAGAAGAGCGACAGGGTCAGGCCGACCAGCACGAAGCGTCCGAGCGGCGAGGCCATCAGGTCCACGAAGCCCTGGTAGGCCTCCGCGCCCGCGCCCAGCGACAGGGCCCAGGCCGCGACGATGATCGCGCCGACATAGAGCGCCATCCCCGTCGCGCGGTGCAGGATGGAGGTCAGCATGGTCAGGTGCCAGCGCCACACCTGCAGGTGTGGCGACAGGGGTCGGTCTCGAACGGGTGCAGTCATCGGCGTGTCCTGGCAGGCTCCGGCGGACGCCCCCGCGCCCCGGGCCGGCTGTCTGCATTTAAGCCTACGGCGCCGGGTGTCAACGAAGGCTTTTCAATCCGATAGGGCGCCGTAGCGGAACCTCAGGACCGGTCGGCGAGCCAGTCGGCGGACCTCATCTCCTGCAGGCGGGAGGCGGTGCGCTCGAACTCGAAGGCCCCGTCGCCGGAGGGATAGAGCCGGACCGGCTCGGCCTCGGCCAGAACGATCAGCCGGGTCCTCGCTTCGTAAAGGGCGTCGATCAGGGTGACGAACCGGCGGGCCGCCTCGCGGCGGTCCGGGGTCAGCCGCGGCAGGTCCTCCAGGAAGACCGTGTGGAAGCGCTCGGCCAGGGCCAGGTAGTCGTTGGGCCCGAGGGCGGCGTCGCAGAGCCGCGCAAAGCCGGCGCGCACCAGCCCGCCGGCGGCGTCGGGGAAGTCGAGCCTCCGGCCCATCACCTCGATCGACTCGCCGTCGGCCGCCTCGGGGCCCAGCATGTCGCGCCAGAGGGCGTCGAAGGTCCGCCGGTTGTCGGGGTCGATGGGCGAGAACCAGGTTCCCGCCGCCCGCAGGCGGTCGAGGCGGTAGTCGTGCGGGCCGGCCACCGAAACCACCTCCACCCGCGACTTCAGCAGGGCGATGAAGGGCAGGAAGAGCTGGCGGTTGATCCCGTCCCGGTAGAGCTCGTCCGGATGGCGGTTGGAGGTGGCGGCCAGGGTCACGCCGCGCGCGAACAGGGCCTCGAACAGCCGGCCCAGGATCATGGCGTCGGCGATGTCCGTGACCTGGAACTCGTCGAAGCAGATCAGGCTCGCACCCTGCGCGACCAGGTCGGCCACCGGCGGGACGGGGTCATCCCCGCGAACCTGGCCGAACCGCGCCCGGCGGGCCGCCGCATCGCCCGAGCGCCAGGCGCCGATCAGCTCGTGGACCTCCCGCATGAAGACGTGGAAGTGGGTGCGACGCTTTCGGTCGACCGGCGCGGTCTCGAAGAACAGGTCCATCAGCATGGACTTGCCGCGCCCCACCGGGCCCCAGAGATAGACCCCCCGGGCCGCCTCCGGCCGCCGGCGAAGGAGCGCCGCCAGGGGACCGGGGCGCGAGGCCGCGAGGTCGCCCTCCAGGCGCGCGAGGCTGGCGAGGCCGGCGGCCTGGGCGGGATCGGGACGCAGGTCCCCCCGCGCGAGCCGGTCGGCATAGGCCTTTTCGAGGGCGGGGGTCATGCGGCTCGGGCAGGCCCGCTCAGCGCATGGTCGGGATGATGAAGGCCGAGTCCCCGACATCGCCTTCGGGCCAGCGGGCCGTCACCGTCTTGACCTTGGTGTAGAACCGCACGCCGTCCATGCCGTGCTGGTTGGCGTCGCCGAAGGCCGACCGCTTCCAGCCGCCGAAGGTGTGGTAGGCCAGGGGCACCGGGATGGGCACGTTGATGCCGACCATGCCGACGTTCACGCGGGAAGCGAACTCCCGGGCGGCCCGGCCGTTGCGGGTGAAGATGGCCGTGCCGTTGCCGTAGGCGTGCTGCGACGGCCAGGCGCAGGGCGGCCTCGAAGCTCTCCGCCCGCACCATCTGCAGGACCGGCCCGAAGATCTCGTCCTGGTAGCTCTTCATGCCCGGGGTCACCCGGTCGAAGAAGGACGGGCCGATGAAGAACCCCTGCTCGAAGCCCTGAAGGCGGAAGTCCCGGCCGTCCACGACCAGTTCGGCGCCCTCGTCGACCCCCATCTGGATGTAGTCGGCGACCTTCTTGCGGTGGGCGGCGTTGACCACCGGGCCGTAGTGCGCGCCTTCGTCCGTGGAGACGCCCACCTTCAGGGTGGCGATCTCGGCGACCAGCTTCTCGCGCAGGGCCTCGGCGGTGCGCTCGCCCACGGGCACGACGACGGGCAGGGCCATGCAGCGCTCGCCGGCGGACCCGAAGGCGGCGCCGGAGATGTCGCGCACCACCTGGTCCAGGTCGGCGTCGGGCAGGACGATGCCGTGGTTCTTGGCGCCGCCCATGGCCTGGACGCGCTTCCCGGCCGCGGCGCCGCGGGAATAGACATAGTGGGCGATGTCGGAGGAGCCGACGAAGCTGACCGCCGCGATCTCAGGATGGTCAAGGATCGCGTCGACCATGACCTTGTCGCCCTGGACGACGTTCAGCACGCCCTTCAGGTCCAGGCCCAGTTCCGCGCCGGCCTGCATGAACAGCTCGGCGAGGCGGACCGGCACGCTGGGGTCGCGCTCGGAGGGCTTGAGGATGAAGGCGTTGCCCACCGCGATGGCGACGCCGGACATCCACATCGGGATCATGGCCGGGAAGTTGAACGGGGTGATGCCCGCGGCGATGCCCAGGGGCTGGCGCATGGAATAGACGTCGATGCCCGGGCCGGCGCCCTCGGTGTACTCGCCCTTCAGGAGGTGCGGGACGCCGCAGGCGAACTCGATCACCTCCAGGCCGCGCTGGATGTCGCCCTTGGAGTCGGCGATGACCTTGCCGTGCTCGCTGGAGAGCAGCTCCGCCAGGGACTGCATGTTCGCCTCGAGCAGGCGCTTGAACTCGAACATCACCCGCGCCCGGCGCTGGGGGTTCACCGCAGCCCAGGCGGGCTGGGCGCGAAGGGCCGACTGCACGGCCAGCTCCAGTTCCCCGGGGGTCCCGAGGCCAACCCGCGCCTGCACCTCGCCGGTGTTGGGATTGAAGACGTCGCCCTGGCGCCCCGAGGCGCTCGCGGCCGCCGCCCCGTCGATGAAGTGGTGGATCTGGCGCATGGGGCCCTCCTCGCCTGCGTGCCGGCCCTCTAGTAAGGGCTGGCGCCGGGCGCGCCTAGACCTTGCTTGCGCCCCGTGGGCGCGGGCATGCTGGCTGCATGAGCACACCCGCGCCAGCCAGCCCCGGCCAGCACATCGTCGACGTGCTGATCGCCGAGCGGGCGCCCCGGCTGGCGGCGAGCCCGGCCTGGCCCATCGCCCGGCCCCTGCTCTACCGCCTGCTGGACTATCGCCGGGCCCGGGACATGGCCGACGCCATCGCGCCCCTCCAGGGCCGGGAGGCCCTCGACTATGTCTCCCGCCTCCTCGAGGTGAAGGTCGAGGTGCGGGGCCTGGAGCGGATCCCCGAGGCGGGACGGCTGGTCATCGTCGCCAACCATCCGACCGGGATCGCCGACGGCGTCGCCGCCTGGGACGCCCTGCGCGGGCGGCGGCCGGACCTCTGCTTCTACGCCAACGCCGACGCCCACAGGGTGGTCCCCGGCTTCTCCGACGTGCTGATCCCGGTGGAATGGGTGGAGGCGAAGCGAACCCGCGAGCGCACCCGCACCACGCTCCAGATGACCCGGGAAGCCATGGAGGCGGGGCGCGCCCTCGCCATCTTTCCCGCCGGCCGCCTGGCCCGGCGCGGCGCGGACGGCCGGCTTTCCGACCCGCCCTGGATGAGCTCGGCCCTGTCGATCGCCCGCCGCTACGATGCGCCCGTGGCGCCGGTCCACGTGACGGGGCCCTATTCCACCCTCTTCCACGCCTTCGACCGGGTGTCGCAGGAGCTTCGCGACGTCACCCTGTTCCACGAACTCCTGAACAAGCGGGGGGGCCGGTTCACCCTGACGGTCGGCCCCGTCATCCCGCCGGACCGGCTGGACGCCGACGCCGAGGTCGCCACCGACGCCCTGAAGGCCTATGTGGAGACCCAGCTTCCCCAAGACCCGGACCGTCCCTTTTGAGCCGGCTGCCCGCCCGCATCGACCTGCCCGCAGAGTCCGACACCGAGGCCCTCGGCCGGCGGCTGGCGCCCCTGCTGCGCCCGGGCGAGGCCATCTGCCTGAGCGGCGGGCTCGGGGCGGGGAAATCCTGCCTCGCCCGGGCCCTGGTCCGGACCCTCACCACGCCTGACGAGGAGGCGCCGAGCCCGACCTTCACCCTCGTCCAGACCTATGCCGGGCCGGACTTCGAGGTCGCCCACTTCGACCTCTACCGGCTGGAGGACCCCGACGAGGCCTGGGAGATCGGCCTGGAGGAGGCCCTGGAGCAGGGGGCGGCCCTGATCGAGTGGCCGGAGCGATTGGAGGGGCGTCTGCCGGCGGACCGACTCGATCTAGAACTCTCCGTCTCCGGGGAGGGCCGCACGGCGCGGCTGGCCGGACACGGGTCCTGGAAGGAGCGGGTGGAGTGACGGCGGATCGGGACGCGCTGAAGGACGCCTTCCTGCACCGCGCGGGCCTCGGCGAGGCCCGGCGCGAGCGGCTGGCCGGCGACGCCTCGACCCGGTCCTACGAACGCCTCCACCTGCCCGGCGGGGGTCGCCGGATCTTCATGGACCAGCCGCCCGTGGAATCCGCCGCCTGCCCGCCGGAGGCCGATGCGGAGACGCGCCGGGCCCTGGGCTACAACGCCCTGGCGCGGCTCGCCGCCGGCCGGGTGGACGCCTTCGTCGCCGTCGCGGGCTGGCTGGGCCGGCAGGGCCTGTCCGCGCCGCGGATCGACGCCTTCGACGCCGGTCTCGGCCTGGCGGTCATGGAGGACCTGGGCGACGACCTCTTCGGCGCCCTGATCGCCGGCGGCGCCGACGAGACGCCCCTCTACGAGGCGGCGGTGGACGCCCTGGTCCACATGCAGTCCCGGCCGGTCCCGGCGAGGCTGGGGGCGGAGTCCGGTCTGGACTGGCCGGTCCTGGCCTACGACGCCCTCGCCCTGCAGACCGCCGCCGACCTCCTGCCCGACTGGCTGCCCGCCCTCCGGCCGCAGGTCCGGGTCGACGCCGCCGCGCGGGCGGACTGGGCGGACCTGTGGCGGCCCATCCTGGCGCGGGGCGAGGCCGGGGCGTCGGTCTTCTGCCACCGGGACTACCACGTGGAGAACCTGATCTGGCTGCCGGACCGGGAAGGACCGGCCCGGGTCGGCCTGGTGGACTTCCAGGACGCCGTCCTGGCCCATCCCGCCTGGGACCTCTCCATGCTCCTGCACGACGCCCGGCGCGACGTCTCCCGGCCCCTCTCGGAGGCCATGCTCGGACGCTATCTCGACCGGGCCGGGTCGATTGCAGGCCCGGCCTTCGCCGCCGACTTCCACGCCCTGGGCGCCCTGAACATCTGCCGGATCATCGGCGTCTTCGCCCGCCTGGTGGTCCGCGACGGCCGGCCGAAGTACGAGGCCTTCCTGCCCCGGATGTGGGGCTATCTCGACGACTGCCTCGCCGACCCCGGGCTCGCGGGCCTGCGGGCCTGGCTCGACGCCTGCGTCCCGGCGGAGGCCAGGGGGTGACGGGCCCGGAAAGCGCCATGGTGCTGGCGGCGGGGCTCGGGACCCGCATGCGCCCCCTCACCGAGACCCGGCCCAAGGCCCTGGTGGAGGTGGCGGGGCGGACCCTGATCGACAGGGTCCTCGACCGGCTTGTCGAGGCGGGCGTGCGAAAGGCCGTGGTCAACGTCCACCACTTCGCCGACATGATGGAGGATCATCTCAGGCGGCGAACCGACCTCGAGATCGTCATCGCGGACGAGCGCGCCGCCCTGCTGGACTCCGGCGGCGGCATCCGCAACGCCCTGCCCCTGCTGGGCCGGGACCCGGTCTTCGTCGCCAACATCGACTCACTCTGGACCGGCGGGACCACCCCGCCCCTGGAGCGGATGAAGGCCGCCTGGGACCCGGCGCGGATGGACATGCTTCTGCTGCTCACCCCCCGGGGCCAGGGCATCGGTTTCGAGGGCCCCCGAGGCTTCCTGATGGACGCCGACGGGCGGATCACCCACAGCGCCGACGACGCCCGCCCGGCGCCCTTCGCCAATGTCGGCTTCCAGATCCTCAAGCCCGGGATCCTCGACGGCGAGCCCTCGGGGGCCTTCTCCATCCTGCCGGTCTGGTGGCGGCTCCAGGAAACGGGCCGGCTGGCCGGCGTGGTCATGGACGCCTTCTGGCTGCACGTGGGCGATCCGGCGGCGCGGGACGCGGCCGAGGACCTGTTGTCCCGATGAGCGGCTGGTTCCTCGAGGCCCCCGGACCGCGATGGTTCAACATTCCCGCCGACCGGCCCTTCCTCGATGACCTGGCCCTCGGCCTCCTGGACCTGACCCGCGACGGCGGGCCGGAGGCCCTGGCGGACGCCGTCGTCCTGACGCCGACCCGGCGGGCGGCCCGGTCGCTGACCGAGGCCTTCCTTCGCGCGGCGGGAGACGTCCCCGCCCTGCTGCCGCCGCGGGTCCGGCCCCTCGGCGACCTTGAGGCGGGCGAGGCGCCCTTCGAGCCGGGCGACATCGTCCTCGACCTGCCCCCGGCCATCACGCCGGTGCGGCGCAGGTTCGAGCTCCTGCGGCTGGTCACCGAGCTGGCGCCCGGCCTCGGCCGCTCGATTGGCCCCTCGGAGGCCCTGGGCCTTGCGGACGCCCTCGGCGGCTTCTTCGACAGCCTGCAGATCGAGGAGGTCGCCGCGGACAACCTGGCCGGCCTGGCCGACATGGACATGGCCGCCCACTGGAAGGTCTCGCTCGATTTCCTGGAGGGCGCCCTCGAACGGTGGCCGGCCCGGCTGGAGGCGCTTGGGCTCGAGGATGTCGGCAAGCGAAGGGTGCGTCTCCTGAACGCCCTGGCGGAGAAGTGGTCGGCAGCCCCCCCGGGGGACTTCCTGATCGCCGCGGGCTCCACCGGATCGGTCAAGGCGACCGCCCGGCTGCTGAAGGTGATCGCCGGGACGCCCCGGGGCGCGGTGGTCCTGCCCGGGCTGGACTGCGAGGCCCCTGCGGGGACGAAGGAATCGGGCCAGGTGGACGACCAGCACCCCCAGGCGGCGCTCCGGAGCCTGCTGGCCACGGCGGGCGTGCCCCTGGACGCCGTGAGGAACTGGGGCGCATCCGCGCCCGGGGAGGTCGCCGGCGAGATGCGCCGGAAGGTCATCAGCCTCGCCCTGCGACCGGCCGACCAGACCGCAGACTGGCGCCTGGCCATCGATGACAAGAGCAGCCTCGGGCCCGCCGGCATCGCGCAGGGCCTGGGCGGCCTGACCGTCGTGGGAACCCGGGACGTCGAGGCCTGCGCCCTGGCCGCCGCCCTCCTGCTGCGCGAGACCCTCGAGACGCCGGGCCGGACCGCCGCCCTGGTGACGCCCGACCAGGACCTGGCCCGGCGGGTCGCCGCGCGGCTGGCCCGCTGGGGGGTCGTCCCGGACGCCTCGGCCGGCGAGCCCCTGGCCCGCTTCCCCTGCGCCGTCCTGGCGGAGACCACCGCCCTGGCCCTCTCCGACCCGGCGCGGCCGGCGACCCTGCTGGGCCTGCTCAAGCATCCCAAGGTCAGGCTGGGACGTCCGGAGGCCGAACTGGCCGCCGCCCGGGACGCCCTCGAGGTCACGGCCCTGCGCCGGACCCGCCCCGGGGACCTGTCCAGGCTCAAGGCCTTCGCCCGGACGGCGAAGAGGCCTGACCCCGCCGCCATCCACCTTGCAGATGACCTGGCGGCCCTGTTCGCGCCGGAGGGCCGGGAGACCGGGGAGACCCTCGACGCCTCGGCCTGGGCGCGACGGCTGGCCGGGACGATGGAGGCCCTCTGCGCCCGGCCGGAGGGGGGAACCGGCGACCTCTGGGCGGGCCCGGACGGCGAGGCGGTGGCGCGGCTCCTCTCCGTGCTCATCGAGGAGGGCGACGCCAGCCCCGGCCTTTCCGCCGCAGCCTTCGCCGAGCTCCTGGGCGTGATCATCGCCGGGGAGAGCGTCCGCGCCGCCCGGGCCACCCATCCGCGCCTGAAGATCCTCGGCGCCATGGAGGCCCGGATGGCCCGCGCCGACCGCCTCATCCTGGCCGGGCTGGAGGAAGGCGTCTGGCCCCAGGCCGCCGGGGTGGATCCCTTCCTGTCCCGCGGCATGCGCGCCCGGCTCGGCCTGCCGCCGGCCGAGCGGCGGATCGCCCTGTCCGCCCACGACTTCGCCCAGTCGGCCTGCGCGCCCGAGGTCTTCCTGCTGCACGCCCGACGCCGCCGGGGCGCCCCGGCCCTTGAGTCCCGCTGGCTCTGGCGGCTGCGCACCCTCGCCAAGGGCGCCGGCGCGACCCTTCCCGGACGCCCGGACCTGGAGGCGATCGCCCTGGCCGCCGACGCCCCCGGCGACTTCGCCCCGGCCCTGCGGCCCGCCCCCTGCCCGCCCGTGTCGGCCCGCCCGCGGGAGCTGGCGGTGACGCGGGTCGAGACCCTCGTGAGGGATCCCTACGCCGTCTGGGCGAGGGACATCCTGCGCCTCTATCCCCTTGACCGGCCAGACGCCCCGGTCGACGTGCGGATGCGCGGCACGGCCATCCACAGCGCCCTGGAAGACTTCGTGAAGGCCTATCCGGACGTCGTCCCGGACGAGGCCGAGGCGGTGCTGGACAGTCTCTACCTGGACGCCCTGCGCAAGGCGGGCATGGACCCTCCGGGCCTCGCCCGGGAGACGGCCCTCTCGCGCGAGATCGCCGCCTGGATGGTGGGCCAGGAGCGGGACCGCCGGGCCGACGGCCGCAGGGTCCACGTGGAGCTCAAGGGCGAACTGACCTTCGAGGCGCCCGCAGGCCCCTTCAAGGTCACCGCCAAGGCCGACCGCATCGAGGCGGGGCCTGGCAGGGTCGGCCGGATCCTGGACTACAAGACAGGGTCGCCGCCCTCCCCGAAACAGGTCGAGGAAGGGTTCTCGCCCCAGCTCACCCTTTCCGGGGCCATCCTGGCCGGCGGCGGCTTCGCCGGCCTCGGCCGCCTGCCGCCGGAAGAGCTGGCCTATGTCCGGATCACCGGCCGGCGGCCGGCGGGCGAGATCACCAACGCCCTTCCGAAGACCCTGGATCCGGTGACGGCCTCCGCCGAGGCCCTGGACGGCCTGAAGGCGGTGATCGCCCGCTACGACAGCCCCGGCGAACCCTACCCGTCCCGGATCGCGCCGGCCTCCGTGAAGCTCTATGCGAGCGACTACGACCACCTCGCCCGGGTGCGGGAGTGGTCGGCCATCGGCGACGGGGGTGAGTCGTGACCGAGGCTGACGGCGACCCCCAGGCGCGCGCCGCCGACCCCCAGGTCTCCGCCTTCGTCACGGCCAACGCCGGGTCGGGAAAGACCAAGACCCTGATCGACCGGGTCGCCCGCCTGCTGCTCGCCGGCGCTTCGCCGGACGAGATCCTCTGCGTGACCTACACCAAGGCCGCCGCCGCGGAGATGCAGACCCGGCTGTTCAGTCTCCTGGGCGACTGGTCGGTGCTGGACGACAAGAGGCTGCGCCTGGAGCTGTCGAAGCTCGAGGGCCGCAAGGTGGGCGACTACACCCCGGACGCCCTGTCCGCCGCCCGCGCCCTCTTCGCCCGCGCCCTCGAGACGCCCGGCGGCCTCAGGATCCAGACCCTGCACGCCTTCTGCGAGAAGCTCCTCAGGCGGTTCCCCCTCGAGGCGAGGGTGTCGCCCGGCTTCGAGGTGCTGGACGACCTTGGCGCCAGCCAGCTGAAGCGCAGTGCGCGGACCGCCCTGGCCCGCCACGCCCTGGACGAGGGCGACGGCCGGATCGCCGGGGCCTACGCCCGGCTTTCGGTGGACTTCGACCACGGCGCCTTCGAGGGCCTGTTCGACGCCTTCGCCGGCATGGCCGGGGAGCTGAAGGCCTGGCTGGACAAGGTGGAGGCCGACGGCGGCCTCGAGGCCGTCGTCTGGACGTCGCTGACCGGCTCGCCGGCGCCGCTGGACTCGGGCAGGATCGAAACCGAGATGCAAGAGGGCGGCCTGGCCGCCGAGGCCTGGCTGAGGATCGCCGAGGGCCTTGACGTCAAGGGCGCGAGCAAGGGCGCCAAGACGCTTGCCGACCTGCTGGCCGCCCACCGCGGCGCGGCGCCGCTGCCTGAACTGCTGGACGCCCTGTTCACCCAGAAGTTCACGCCCAAGCCCGGGGTCGGGGGTCCTAAGGCGCTGAGCCATGCGCCAGCGCTTCGGCGCCAGCTCGACGAGGAAATGGATAGGCTCCAGTCGCTTGAGGCGCGGCGGAAGCAGGCCGTCGCCGGCCAGAAGACCCTCGACATCCTCCTGCTCGCCCGGGCCTGGCTGGCCGCCTACGAGATCGAGAAGGAGCAGTCGGGCAAGCTCGACTTCGGGGACCTCATCGACCGCACCCTTGAGCTGACCGGCGAGTCCGGCATGGCCGCCTGGGTGCTCTACAAGCTCGACCAGAAGCTGGCCCACGTGCTGGTGGACGAGGCGCAGGACACCTCGCCGGCGCAGTGGTCGATCCTGAACCAGCTGACCGGAGAGTTCTTCGCCGGGGCCGGGCGCCCGGGGGCCAGCGGCGCCCTGTCGCGCAGCCTGTTCGTCGTGGGGGACGAGAAGCAGTCGATCTATTCCTTCCAGGGCGCGTCGCCTGACCGGATGGAAAAGGAGTTCGGGGTCTACCGCACCAAGGCCGAGGCCGTCGGCGCGGCCTTCGAACGCATCGAGCTGAAGGTGTCCTGGCGATCCACCCGGGATGTCCTGGACTTCGTGGACGGGGTCTTCGAAGCGCAGGAGAGCCGCCGGGCCCTCCTGGGGGAGCGCGAAGGGGACATCCGCCATTTGGCCCAGCGCACGGACCGGGGCTGCATCGACCTCTGGGACCTGGTGGAGCCCCCCGCGAAGGAGGACCGGGTGGCGTGGACGACCCCGCCGGACGCCCTCGCCGCGAACTCGTCGACGCGGGTCCTGGCGGCCCGGATCGCCGGCGAGATCCGCCGCATCGTCGAGGCCGGGGAGGCCGTCGGCGTGAAGGGCGAGGACCGGCGGCGCCCGGCGGACTGGGGCGACTTCATCGTCCTCGTACGGCGACGGGGCGCCCTGTTCGACGAGATCCTCCTCGAACTCAAGCGCGCCGGCATACCCGTCGGCGGCGCCGACCGGCTGAAGCTGGCCGACCACATCCTGTTCGACGACCTGAGGGCCCTGGTCCGCTTCGCCCTCTTCCCCGGCGACGACCTGACCCTGGCGGCCCTGCTGCGCAGTCCGTTCTGCGATGTCAGCGATGCGAGCCTTTTCGACCTGGCGCACGGCCGGGGGGACGCCCGGCTCTGGGACACCCTGGTGCAGCGGGTGGCGACGGCGGGCCCCGGCGAGGCGCCGCCGGAATGGATCCGGGCCCACGGGGTCCTGGCCGCGGTGCTCGCCGCCGCCGGGCGCGCACCCTACGACTTCATCGTCGGGATCCTGGAATCCACCGGTCCCTGCGGCCGGACCCAGCGCCAGAGGCTGTTGACCCGGCTGGGCCGGGAGGCCGAGGAGGCCCTGGGCGTCTTCCTCGAGAAGACCCTGGAGCTGGAGATGGCGGGCGCGCGCAGCCTCGAGGCCTTCGCGGCGGACCTCGACCGGCTGGACGTGGACGTGAAGCGCGAGATGGAGTCCGAGGGCGCCCGGGAGGTGCGGGTGATGACCGCCCACGGCGCCAAGGGCCTCGAGGCGCCGATCATCTTCCTGCCGGACATGACCTTCCGGATCAGCAGCCGTTCGGGCCTTGTGCGGACCGCTGAGGGGGCCTTCCTCTGGCTGGGCGCAAAGGAGGAAGACACGCCGGTGCAGGCGACGGCCCGCGACCTGCGGAGCGCCGGGGAGGCGCATGAACTCCAGCGCCTGCTGTATGTCGGCCTGACCCGGGCCCGGGACCGGCTGGTGCTCTGCGGCGTCCTTCCCGGGAAGAGCGCGCCGGAGTCCCTGAAGGGCTGGTGGGGCGCGGTCCGCGACGTCTTCGACGGCGCGCTCAAGGACCGGGTCCGGCGGATCGAGCGCGAGGGCTTCAGCTTCCGGCGGCTCGGGGAGGATCCGGAGGTCCTCGGTCGGGCCGAGAGCTCCGCAGGGTTGGAGCCGGCGAAGACGCCCGCCTGGCTTTCCGCGACCGCCGCGCCCGAGCCCCTGGCCCGCCTCGCCTCACCCTCGGACCTTGGGGACGCCGCGCCCCCGCCGGCGGTCTCGCCCCTGGCCGGCATGCCGGGCATGGGCCGGTTCCGGCGGGGTGAGCTCATCCACCGCCTGCTCCAGGTCCTGCCCGACCTGCCCGGCGAGGCCCGGCCCGACGCCGCCCGGCGCCTGCTGGCGAAGGAGTCTGGCCTCACGGAGGTGCAGTCGGAGGAAATGGCGACGGCGGCCCTGGGGGTCCTGGACCATCCGAACTTCGCCTTCCTCTTCGGCCCGGGATCGCGGGCCGAGGCGGCCATCGTCGGCGGCTCCCGCCTCCTGCCGCCGGGCGTCCGGATCTCCGGGCGCATCGACCGGCTGGTCGTGCGGCCGGACGCGGTCCTGTTCGCCGACTTCAAGACCAACCGGCCCGCCCCCGCCTCCATCGAGGCGGCGGACCCCGCCTACCTGCGCCAGCTGGCCATGTACTGGGCGGTGCTGGGCGAGCTCTATCCCGGGCGCCCTGTCCGGGCGGCCCTCGTCTGGACGGACGGCCCCCTGCTGACCCCCGCCCCGGAGGACCTCCTGCGCGACGCCCTCGACCGGCTGCGCGGCGAGGCCTGAAGCCGGCGCGGCGCATCTGGGTGTTGATCCCCGCGCCCGGTGCGCCATATCAAGGCCTGACGTCCGGCAGGGTCCGGGCCGCGAGAACCGAGGAGCCCCGCATGGGTACTGTCGCCGTCACTGACGAGTCCTTCGAAGCCGACGTCCTGAAGTCGGGCAAGCCCGTCCTGGTGGACTTCTGGGCGGAGTGGTGCGGCCCCTGCAAGCAGATCGCCCCGGCCCTCGAGCAGATCGCCGCCGAACTCGGCGAGCAGGTCACCGTGGCCAAGCTGAACATCGAGGACTCGCCGAACACCCCCAGCCGCTACGGCGTGCGCGGCATCCCGACCATGATGCTCTTCAAGGACGGCCAGATGACCGCCATGAAGGTCGGCGCCATGCCCAAGCAGAAGATCGTCGACTGGCTGAACGAGTCCGGCGTCGGCTGACCCGCAGGTCCCGCCCCAGGCGGGGACCCTTCCGGCGCGCCGCGCGAGGCCCGGCGCCCCCGACCGGATCAGGCGAGGGTGGGACGGCGAGCGCTGTCCCACACTGGCCCTTCGCCCTTCGGCCCGCCCCTTACCTTGTTCGCCGTGCGTTTTCCGGCCCGGAGCCTGTCTTGACCCTTCGCGGCCCGCCTTCCCTTTTCGCCGTCGCCCTGGTCGTCGCCGCCCCCGCCGTCGGGAAGGCGGCCGAGCCTGCGCGGGTGACGAGCTATCCCCGCGCCTACTTCGACAGCTTCGCCCCCAGCACGGCCTTCGACATGGTGGCGCGGGTTCCCGGCTTCGCCGTGGACAGGGGTGAATCGCGCCGCGGCTTTGGCGACACGGGCGGCAATGTCCTGATCAACGGCTCAAGGCCCGGATCCAAGGCCGGCGGGCCGCGGGAGGCGCTGTCCCGGATTCCGGCCTCGGCCGTGGTCAGGATCGACCTCATCACAAACCCGACCTCCAGCGAGGCGTCGGGCCAGTCCGTCGTCGTGGACCTGATCGTCAGGGAGACCGGCCTTTCAGGCTCCTGGGGCGTCTCGGCCTCGCTCAACACGCATGGCGACGTCAGGCCCTACATGGAGGCTGGCGTCTCCGGACCCATTCTCGGCTGGCGCGGTTCGGGACGGGCGCAGTTCCGGGCCTTCCAGGACAATACGGAAGGCGTCCGGCGGCGCAGCGCGCCTGATGGTGCGCTCAGGCTGCATGAGGACGAGACGCGGCTTTCCCGGGGCGGGGAACTGACCCTGTCCGGCGACATCCGTCGCGAGGCCCTTGGCGGCGAGGTCGTCATCAACGGCCGGTTTGAGGGCCAGGAAGCCCGCACCCGCTTCGATTTTCCCGGCTATCTCGGCCGGCCGCCCTCGGGATCGGCGGACCAGTTCAGGGCCATCGCCTACGACGCGGATGTCCTGGACGCCGAACTCGGCGGTGAATGGTCAGGTCGCTTGCCGAACGCCTGGTCGCTGAAGATCCTCAGCCTCGGGAGCTGGCGGCATGAGGAGACCGCCAGCGGAAGCCGGACGGAGACGCCGCCGGGCGCCCTGGCCTCCGAGGTCCTCGCCGGCGCCGACCGCACCTTCGTCGAGTGGGTGGCGAGGGCGACCGTGACCCCGGTCGGGGGACGGCTGCGCCCGGAAGCCGGGGGAGAGGTCGCCTACAACCGGCTGGACTCCGCCCTTTCCCTCGCCAGTCGGGAGGGGAGCGGGGCCCTGGCGCCCATCCTCCTGCCGGCCGCGGACGTGGTGGTGGAGGAACGGCGCGCCGAGGCCTTCTACACCCTTGCCTACGACCTGAACCCGACGCTGACCCTGGATGCGAAGGCCGCTGCGGAGTGGTCGGAGATCGCCGTCAGCGGCGATGCGGAGAACCGCCAGCAGCTGGTCTTCTTCAAGCCCGCGCTCTCCCTCTCCTGGAAGCCCAGCCCGGGCGTCAGCGTGGATGCAGGCCTGAAGCGGACCGTGGGCCAGCTGGACTTCGACGCCTTCGCCGCCTCGGCGGAGGTCGGCGACGACCGCACCCAGGGCGGCAACGCCGAGTTGCGGCCCCAGCTGGAAACGCGCGCCAGCCTCGGCGTCGACCTGCGCGGCCGGGACGGCCTGGCCCTGAACGCGGGGCTTTTCCACGAATGGCGGGACGACGTGCTGGAGCCCGTCATCCTGCCGGGCGGAGGATTCGGGTTGGGGAACGCCGGGCGGGCGCGGGTCTGGGGCGCAGAGTTCGGCGCCTCGGTCTCCCTGTCCTCCCTTGCCTCCGGGCTGCGGCTGGATGCGCGCGGCTCCTGGCGCGACGCCGCGTTTGACGACCCCCTGACGGGACAGTCCCGCCGGGTGACCGACCTCAACCCCTGGGAATACGATGTCGAGCTGCGCCAGGACCTTCCCGCCTACAGGCTGTCATGGAGCCTTCAGGTCGAAGGACGCGGCGAGACGCTCGACTACTTCGTGCCGGAGGTGAGCGCCCTCTCGGTCGACCCGGAACTCCGCATGTCCATCGAGAGCAGCCACTTCCGGAACCTGAAGCTGAGGATGACCGTCTTCCACCCCATGGGCCGCGCGTTCACCAGCGAACGGACCGTCTACGCCCCCACCCGGGCCGGTTCGGTCTCGGCCCGGGAGTCCAGGCGCTGGGAAGAGGGGCGGCAGTTCTGGTTCACGGCGAAGGGCGTCTTCTAGCGAGGCCGCCCCTTCAGCCGGAAGGGCCGTCCTCAGGCGGGCCAGGTCTCGGGGCTGAGGGCCAGGACCTCGCCGGCGAAGTGAAGGCCGCCACAGATCACCACGCGCGGCGGCGGTCCCTCTCCCGAGAGCGCGAGGGCCACGGCGGCGCTGACGTCCGACGCCGTCTCCACCGGCAGTCCCTCCGCCTTCGCCGCCTCGGCCAGGGCCTCCGGCGACAGGGCCGTCGGCGAGTCGAAGGTGGTGGCGATGACCTTCAGGGGCAGGTCGCGGAAGGCGGCGAAGAACCCCCTCGGGTCCTTCCGCGCGAACTGGCCCACGACGAGGACCAGGGGGCGTCCGTCACGGGCGCCCATCTCGGCGCAGGTACGGGCAAGGGCCTCCGCACCGTGCGGGTTGTGGGCGCCGTCCAGCCAGAGGTCCGAGCCCCGGGCGGCGGCCAGCCGGCCCAGGGGGCCGTCCTTGAGGCGCTGGAACCGACCCGGCCAGCTGGCGGCGGCCGCGCCCTTCCCGAGGGCCTCGTCGGTGATGCGCGGGTCATCCAGGGCGAGGAGGGCCAGGGCCGCGAGGCCGGCGTTCTCGAACTGGTGCGGGCCAGGCAGGGAAGGCGGCGGCAGGTCGAGCAGCCGGTCGGGGGCCTGGACCATGAGCCGTCCCCGCTCGCGCCAGATGTCGGCGTCGCGGCCCACCAGGGTCAGGGGTGCGCCGAGCGCTTCCGCCTCGGCCTCGATCACCGCCAGGGCCTCGCCATGCTGCCGGGCGCTGACGACCGGGCGGTCGGCCTTGATGATCCCCGCCTTCTCCCAGGCGATCTTGGAGAGCTCGGGGCCCAGCATCTCCAGGTGGTCGTAGTCCACGGGGGTGATCACCGAGACGGCCGGGGCGGCGAAGATGTTGGTGGCGTCAAAGCGGCCGCCGAGCCCCACCTCGATGATGCAGAGGTCGGCGGGGGTCTCGGCGAAGGCCGTGAAGGCCAGGACGGTGGTGATCTCGAAGAAGCTGATGGGCTGGCCGGCGTTGACCGCCTCGAGGCGGTCGGTGAGGGCGTCCAGGGCCTCGTCGGTGATCAGCTTGCCGGCGATCCGGATCCGTTCGGCGAAACGCACCAGGTGGGGCGAGGTCAGGACGTGCACCGACAGCCCGGCCGCCTCCGCCATGGCCCGCAGGAAGGCGGTGGTCGAGCCCTTGCCGTTGGTGCCGGCCACGTGGATCACGGGCGGCAGGCGCAGGTCCGGGCGACCCAGCGCCTCGAGCAGGCGCTCGACCCGGCCCGTGGTCAGGTCGATCAGCGACGGATGGTTGGCCCTCAGGCGCTGGATGACGGCGTCGGAGGCCCGGATCGGATCGTACATGGTCCCGGGAACTTGGGAGGGGTCAGGCCGCCCGGGCCCTGGCGCGGCCCAGCATGAGGGTCTTCAGAACGGAGGCGAGGACGTCCGGGAGCTCCGAGCGCGAGGCGACGAGGTCGACCATGCCGCGCTCGACCAGGAACTCGGCGCGCTGGAAACCGGGCGGAAGGACCTCGCGGATGGTCTGCTCGATCACCCGGCGGCCCGAGAAGGCGATCATGGCGTTGGGCTCGGCGATGTGGATGTCGCCCAGCATGGCGTAGGAGGCCGACACCCCGCCGGTGGTCGGGTCGGTCAGCACCACGACGTAGGGCAGGCCCGCCGCCTTGACCTCGTTGAGGGCCAGGGTGGTGCGGGCCATCTGCATGAGGGAGAGGGTCCCCTCCTGCATGCGGGCCCCGCCCGAGGCGGTGAAGATGACCAGGGGGACCTTGCGGCGGACAGCCTCCTCGGCGGCCTTGATGAAGGCCTCGCCGGCGCCCATGCCCAGGGAGCCGCCCATGAAGTTGAAGTCCTGGACGATGACCACCGCCGGCTCGCCCCGGATGTTCCCGAAGGCGATGGCCATGGAGTCCTGCTCACCGGTCGCCTTGCGCGCGGCCTTGAGGCGGTCGGCGTAGGGCTTCTCGTCCG
>JAPOKE010000043.1 GCA_029977805.1 Phenylobacterium parvum
GGCCGCTCATCCACCAGGAGCACGATCAGATAGCACTCCGGGTGGTTGGCCGCGATCGCCTTGGCGATGTTCTGCATCATGATCGTCTTGCCGACCCGGGGCGGGGCGACGATCAGGCAGCGCTGGCCCTTGCCGAGGGGAGCGACGATGTCGATGACCCGACCGGAGCGATCCTTCAGGGTCGGGTCCTCCATCTCCATCCTCAGTCGCTCCTGGGGATAGAGCGGGGTCAGGTTGTCGAAGAGGACCTTGTGCCGGACGTTCTCCGGCGGCTCGAAGTTGATCTGGTCGACCTTCACCAGGGCGAAGTAGCGCTCGCCCTCCCGGGGCGCGCGCCCGCCGCCGTCCACGGTGTCGCCGGTCCTCAGACCGAACTTCCGGATCTGCGAGGGGCTGACATAGATGTCGTCGGGCCCGGGCAGGTAGTTGGCCTCGGGCGAGCGGAGGAAACCAAAGCCGTCCGGAAGGACCTCCATGGTGCCGGAGCCGGAGATTTCCACGCCTTCCTCGGCGAGGACCTTCAGGATGGCGAACATCATGTCCTGCTTGCGCATGGAGTTCGCGTTCTCGATCTCCAGGGTCTCGGCGAAGGACAGCAGGTCGGCGGGCGACTTGTCCTTCAGCTCCTGGAGGGACATGCGGGTCAGGCCCATGGCGGCGATGGCCTGGGCGGCCTGGGAGGGCTCGTCGTCCTCGGCGGCGGCCTCCTCCCCCGGTGCAAGGTCGAGGCTCGCGTCTTCGATCGCCTCGACGAGGTCCGCGGCGTCCTGGGTTTCGTTTTCGTCAGACATGGAATTCTTTCAGGTCCTGGCGACGGCCGCGAGACACGGCGCGCCATGGGCGCAGGACGCCCGTGGAGACGGCTGCGATCGGTCAGTCATGTTCAGGACCGGGGCGGTGCGCCTTCGCTGCGGAAGCGGCGCGGCCCCGGTGGGAGGCGGGATCAGGATCCGGCGCACCACACCCTGACGCGGCAGCGGAACCACACTCCCCCGCCCCGGTCAAGCCTCGGGTCCGTTGCGATCAGCCGCCAAACTCCAGGGTCACAGAGAGCACCATGACGATGGCGGCGATGAAGGGAAGCTCATTTGTGGCCCGCCAGAACCGGTTCGACCGGCTGTTCGTACCGGCGGCGAAGCGCTTGCGCGCAGCGCCGAGGAAATGGTGCCAACCGATCAGGAAGAGGACGCCCGCGAGCTTGGCGAGCATCCAGGGCTTGAGGAGGAAGTCCCAGCCCCCGAGCCGGGCCGTGGCGTCCACCCAGATCAGGGCGAGGCCCAGGATAAGGGCGATGACCATCGCCGGCCCCATGATGATCCGGTAGAGCTTGAGCTCCATGACCTGGAAGGTCTTGTCCATCTCGGACCCCGGGGCGACCTCGGCGTGGTAGGCGAAGATCCGCGGCAGGTACATGATCCCGGCCATCCAGGCGATGACCGCCAGGATGTGCAGCCCACGCAACAGGTCATAGTGGTTCATCGGCGAGCTCCCTTCGCACCTTGCCGGCACGGGCACCGGCCATGCGCGCCCGGGCAGGTCCATTCTCCATCGGGCGCCGTTCCGCCGTCGCGCCCGAGTGCGGCGGTCACGGCTCCGCCCAGGGCGCTGATGAAGGCGGGATCGGTCCCCGGGGCGGGTGCGCGAAGCCAGACCGGGCATCCGGCCTCCCGGGCGAGTTCGGCGTACTCATGGTCCAGCTCGACCAGGGTCTCGACGTGCTCCGAGACAAAGGCGATCGGGCAGACCAGGACGCCCCGGCCTTCAGCCCCGGCCCGGCGGATTTCGTCGTCCGTCGACGGGCCGATCCACTTCAGGGGCCCGACGCGGCTCTGGTAGCTGATGCCCCAGTACGAGAACTCGGGCAGGAGCCGCGAAACGGCGGCGGCTGTGGCCTCCACCTGGGCCTGGTAGGGGTCGCCCCCTGCAACGACCTTCTCGGGAAGGCCATGGGCCGAGAACAGCAGCCGGACGCCGCCGGGGCGACCTGCGTCTTCCCAGACCTTGCGTATCGCCCGGGCGTGGGCCTCCGCGACGCCCTCGGAATCCGGATAGCAGCAGATGGTGCGGCTGCGACCCGGGCCACGGTAGACCTTCTCCCAGTCCAGGAGCGAGGAGCCTGTCGTCGTTGTCGAGAACTGGGGGTAGAGAGGCAACAGGACGATCTCTTCCGGGGCAAAGGCGGCGACCTCGCGGGCCGTGTCCCCGGCGAAGGGCTTCCAGTAGCGCATGGCGATGAAGACGCGACTCTCCTGGCCTGGCCGAAGTCGGGCGAGCTCGCCCTCCAGGGCCTCGGCCTGCCGGCGGGTCTCCGGCAGGAGGGGAGAGCCACCCCCCATCAGGGCGTAGTTGGCGCGGGCGCCCTTGGCCCGGGTCGCCGAGATGAAGGCGGCGAGGGGATAACGGACAAGGGCCGGGGCGCCGATGATCGCCGGATCCCGGAACAGGTTGTACAGGAAGGGGCGGACAGCCTCGGGACCATCCGGACCCCCGAGGTTGAAGAGGACGACGGCGAGGCGGCTCATTTGCCCGTAATCCTCCGGACGGCCCGTTCGATGTTGGCGACAGGCGTGTCGGGCAGGACGCCATGGCCAAGGTTGAAGATGTAGGGAGCTCCGTTCCAGGCTTCCACCAGGGTGTCGATCCGGGCGTCCATGGCGGGGCCGCCGACCCGGAGGAGGAGGTTGTCCAGCGCGCCCTGGATGGCCTTCCCGCCGGCCTGGATCCGCCGGCCCTGGGCCAGGCTGGCCTGGGTGTCCAGGCCGACCGCCTGGACAGGCACCGCCGCAGCGTACCCGTCGACCAGGGCGCCCGCGCCCCTCGGGAACCCGATGAAGGGCGCATCGACGCCCGCGGCGCGCACCCTGCGCAGGATTTCCTGGTGGGGACGGATCACCACACGCTCGAAGACATCTTCGGCGAGGCCCTCCGCCCAGCTCTCGAAGAGCTTGAGGACCTGGGCGCCGCTCCGGGCCTGCATGACCAGGTAGCGTGACGTCGCCTCCACGAGCACTTCGAGGATCTGGTCCAGGCGGTCAGGCTGTTCGTAGGCGAAGGCCCGGGCGCCGGAACGGTCCGAGCCCCGTCCCTCGATCATGTAGGTCGCCACTGTCCAGGGAGCGCCGGCGAACCCGATGAGGGCCCGGTCCGGCTCGAGGGCCGACCTCACCCGGGAGAGGGTCTCGCCGATGGAGGCCAGGCGGCCCGTGGAAGCCTCGATCTCGTCGGCCAGGGCGGCGACTTCCGGGAGCGCGCCGAGCCGGGGCCCCTCTCCCGCCTCGAACCAGACCTCCTGGCCCAGGGCCTGCGGGATGAGGAGGATGTCCGCAAAGACGATGGCGGCGTCGAAGGGAAACCGCCGCATGGGCTGGAGCGTCGCCTCGGCGGCCATCTCGGGATCGTAGCAGAAGGCCAGGAAGTCCTTCGCCCGGGTCCGCAGCTCCCGGTATTCGGGAAGGGAGCGGCCGGCCTGCCGCATGAACCAGACCGGCGGGCGCTCGAAGACCTCGCCAGCGAGGGTCCGAAGGAGCTTGGGCTGCTCAGGGGCTTTGCGGGGGGTCTCAGTCATGGGGTCCTTAAACCCCGGCGGCGGCTCGGGCTCAAGCGCCGGTTCCCTCGCTTGTGTTCCTCTTTCACATCACAGGTTTTCTTTTCCTGGCGGAAGAGGATGTAGGACGCCCTGAAGCCGGGGAGAAACGGGCTGGACTCATGCGGCGGCGTCGGCTGTCCACCACAATGCCAACAGACATGGGCCTACCTCCCGGCGGGCTGTGGAAATCCTCTAACAAATTGTAATATATACTGAATCGGTCTTCCTGCACGTGGAAAAGATGTGAGCCCTGAACCGGGGCGTTAGGATTTCCTTAACCCTGTGAAGACCCTGTCCACATCTGGACGGCTGGGTGCATGAACTCGCCCATCGGCGCCCGCCGCCCACAGCACCGTCGCCCGCCCGCCTGCGCCGACGCCTTTTCTCCCCACGCCCGGCGTCTTCGGCTAAGAAGGCGTCGACAGGTTTTTCCCCAGTTATCCTTCCGCGTTTCCCCGAGCTCACTCCGAACGCCTCCAGAGCGCCCGACGACCGCCGCATGACCGCCGCCTCCAGATTCGCCACCTACTTTCATGTGCACCTGGTCTCGGACTCCACCGGGGAGACCCTCAACGCCATGGCGCGGGCGGTCTGCGCACGCTTCGAGAACGTCCTCCCCATCGAGCACTATTACGCCCTCGTGCGTTCGCCCCGGCAGCTGGAGCGGGCGCTGGCCGACATCGAGGACGCGCCCGGGGTGGTGATGCACACCATCGTCGATGACACCCTGCGGACGGCGCTCGAGGAGGGCTGCCGGCGGCTCGACATGCCCTGCATTGCTGCGCTCGACCCCCTGGTGTCCGCCATGTCGCGCTATCTTGGGGCCGCCCTGACCCGGCGCGTCGGCGTCCAGCACGCCCTTGATACCGACTATTTCAACCGGATGGACGCCCTCAACTATGCGATCGGCCACGATGACGGCCAGGGGGGCCAGGAACTGGACCAGGCGGACGTGGTCCTCGTGGGCGTATCACGGACCTCGAAGACCCCGACCTGCATCTACCTCGCCCACCGCGGCGTCAGGGCCGCCAACTTCCCCCTCGTCCCCGGCCGGCCCGTCCCCGAGGCGCTGACGCGCCTGTCCTCGGCCCTGGTCGTTGGACTGACCATTTCCCCGGACAGGCTCATCCAGATCCGCCGCAACCGCCTGCTGTCCCTGAAGGAATCCCGGGACACGGCCTACACGGACATCGAGGCGGTCCGGGAGGAGGTCGTCCAGGCCCGCCGCCTCTACGAGCGCCAGGGCTGGCCGGTCATCGACGTGACCCGACGGTCCGTGGAGGAGACCGCAGCAGCGGTCCTGAACCTCCTTCAGGCCTTCCGACCTTCCGTGGAGGTGGTTCCATGACTGCGCCGGATGTCATCCTCGCGTCCCGCAGCGCCGCCCGCTCCACCCTCCTCCGCGGCGCCGGCGTACCCTTCACGACGGCGGATTCCGGGGTCGATGAGTCCATCCTGAAGACGCGCATCCTCGCCGCAGGCGGGAGCCCAGCGGACGTCGCCGCCGCCCTTGCGCGGGAGAAGGCCCTCGCCGTTTCCCGGACCCGGCCGGGCCTCGTCATCGGCGCCGACCAGACCCTCGATTTCGAGGGCCGGCTCCATGACAAGCCGGCCACCCTGACCGAGGCTGCGGCGCGGCTCCGGGCCATGCGGGGCCGTCCCCACGCCCTGCACGCCGCCGTCGCGGCTGCGCGGGATGGCGAGATTGTCTGGGAAACCCTTTCCACCGCCGAACTCGTGATGCGCAGCTTCAGCGACGACTTCCTCGAGGCTTACCTCGCCGGTGAAGGGGAGGATGCCCTCGCCTCCGTGGGCGCCTACCGCCTGGAAGGCCCGGGCGTGCAGCTGTTTTCCGAGATCCGGGGCGACTATTTCACCATTCTCGGCCTGCCGCTTACCGGTCTCCTTGACCTCCTGCGGCGGGAAGGGGTCCTGGTCCCGTGACCCTGACCGCCGCCACGCGCATCGCCGGTGTGGTGGGCCAGCCCATCGCCCATTCCCTGAGCCCGGTCCTGCACAACGCCTGGTTGCAAGCCGCTGGGCTGGACGGGGCCTATGTGGCCTTCGGCATTGAGCCGGGCCGCTTCTCCGCCTTCGTGGAGGGATTCCGCGGCGGCACCCTCGCCGGGGTCAACGTAACCCTTCCCTTCAAGACCGACGCCCTCGCCGCAGCCGATGAGGTCAGCCCCCGGGCGGCGGCGGCCGGGGCGGCCAATGTCCTCGTCTTTCGACCGGGTGGGTCGGTCACGGCCGACAACACCGACGGCGTCGGCCTGCTCTACGCCTTCACCCGGCAGGCGCCAGGCTTCCGTCCGGACCGGGGGCCCCTTGTCATCTTCGGCGCCGGAGGCGCCGCTCGGGGCGCCGCCGCCGCATTCCTGGAGGCGGGGTGTCCCGAGGTCCGTGTCCTCAACCGCACCCGGTCCCGGGCCGACGACCTCGCCGCCCTCTTCGGGCCGAAGGTCCGGGCTCTCGACCCGGCGGATCCCGCGGCTCTGGGTGACGCCGCCGCCCTGGTCAACGCCAGTTCGGGCGGGCTGGGCCCTGAGGCTCCGCCGCCGCCTGACTTCGCCGCCGCGCCCGCCGGCGCCGTGGCCATGGACATGACCTACAAACCCCTGAGGACCCCCTTCCTCGCCGCCGCCGCCGCGCGGGGCCTCACCGCCGTCGACGGCCTCGACATGCTCATCGGCCAGGCCATCCCCGCCTTCGAGGCCTTCTTTGGCCAACCGCCGCCCGCCGGGCTCGACGTCCGCGCCCTCGTGCTTCGCATCCTCGGAGAGGCTCAATGATCCACATCGGCCTGACCGGCTCCATCGGCATGGGCAAGTCCACCACCGCGCAGATGTTCCGGGAGGCCGGGATCCCCGTCTATGACGCCGACGCCGCCGTGGCCGACCTCTATGTCCGGGGCGGGGCGGCCGTCGAACCCCTTGAAGCCGCCTTCCCGGGCGTGACGCGGGACGGCGCCGTCGACCGGGAGGCCCTGAGGTTGCGGGTCCTGGGCGACGACGCCGCCATGACGCGTCTCAACGCGGTGGTCCACCCCCTCCTGGGCCGCGACCGGCTGGAGTTCCACCGCAAGGCCGAGGCCTCGGGCGCCGACATCCTGGTCTTTGACATTCCCCTGCTGTTCGAGACCGGCGGCGAGCGCAACATGGACGCGGTGGTGGTCGTCAGCGCGCCGGCCGACGTCCAGCGGGCCCGGGTCCTCGCCCGGGAGGGCATGACCCCGGAACGGCTGGATGCGATCCTGGCCCGGCAGGTCCCCGACGCTGACAAGCGCGCCCGCGCGGACTTCGTGATCGACACGGGGCAGGGACTGGAAGTCGCCCGGGAAGGCGTCCACCGGGTCCTCGCCGCCGTCAGGGATCCCGGGTTCCGCCCGCGCCGGGCGACGCCTGCGGATTGAAGCCCGGCCCGAAACAGGGCATTCCCGGCGCATGGCCCGCGAAATCGTCCTCGACACCGAAACCACGGGTTTCGAGCCCCACCTGGGTCACCGGCTGGTCGAGATCGCCGCCCTGGAGATCGAGGATTTCCTGCCGACCGGGCGGAGCTTCCACGCCTACATCGACCCGGAGCGGGACATGCCGGTCGAGGCGGAGCGGGTCCACGGCCTGTCCGCCGCCTTCCTGAAGGGCAAGCCGCGCTTCGCCGATCCCGAGATCGCCCACGCCTTCCTCGACTTTGTCGGGGATGCGCCGGTGATTGCGCACAACGCCGCCTTTGACCGGGCCTTCGTCAACTGGGAGCTGGGCCTTGCCGGCCTCGGCGAGATCCCGGAGCCGCGCTGGATCGACACCCTGGCCCTTGCGCGCCGGCGCTTTCCGGGAATGCAGAACTCCCTCGACGCCCTCTGCAAGCGCTTCAAGATCTCACTGTCCGAGCGCGAGAAGCACGGCGCCCTGATCGACGCCCGCCTTCTGGCCGCCGTCTACCTGGAGCTCTGCGGCGGGCGGGAGCGCGGCCTGGAGCTCACCGTCGCCGTCGCCGCGTCCGGCGTGGAGGCGGGTCCCCGCGGGCCCTACGGCGCACGCCCCAGGCCCCTCCCGGCGCGCTCCACCGAGGCCGAACGGGCGGCCCACGCCGAGTTCGTGCTCGGCTCCGTGAAATCGGATCTCTGGAAGGCCTGGCTCTAGGGCCGCCTGTCCTCAGGCGGTGCCGATCGCCTCGCCCATGCCTTCCGCCTCAGCCTTGCGCGCCATGTAGACGGCGCCGAAGTCGATCGGATCGAGCATGAAGGGCGGGAAGGAGCCATCCGCCGTGACGTCCGCAATGATCCTGCGGGCGAAGGGGAAGAGGAAGCGCGGGCACTCGATGAGCAGGACCGGCTCCAGGCTGTCAGCCGGCACGCCGTCGATGGCGAAAAGGCCGCCATAGACCAGCTCGACCACAAAGACAGGGCCATCCTCGCGCACGGCGCGGGCCGACAGCTTGAGGTCCACCTCGAAGAGCCCGTCGTCGCGGCCCCGGGCGTTCATCTCGACGCCCATGTCGATCTGCGGCTGGGGCCCGCCGGACCGCAGCACCTCGGGCGCCCGCGGATTCTCGAAGGAAAGGTCCCGGACGAACTGCGCCAGGATGCGGATGCCGGGCTCAGGCGCGCCCTGGGCGCCGGCGGGTGCGACTTGGGAATCTGCGTCGGACATCGGTGGCTCCGTCTCGGCCCTGGGACGCCGGGAGCGACCCTCAAACAGGTCGGGCTGGCTATCATGCGTCCGACCGCCGCGCAATCTCGGGGTCCGGCGCCTGACGGGCGGACAATTAGCCTCTATATGTGACGCCTGATCCACAGACGGAAGCGACCCGAAAACCGCCGTGCTCCAGCTCATCCTCCTCGCCGCCGTGGCCGCCGTGGCCCTCTTCCAGCTCTATGCCGTGCTCGGGCGTCGCATGGGCCGGCAGCCGGAGGACCGGACTGTCCAGCCCGAACCCGCCGGCGCGGTCCGCCGCCCCGCCGTCCCCCTGACCACGGAGCCTGCCGCGACCGAGGAAGCGCCCGGGGGCCTCGCCGCTGTCCGCGCCCGGGACCCGGGCTTCGATCCCCAGGTCTTCCTCGCCAATGTCCGGAGCGCCTATCGCACCATCGTCACCGCCTACGCGGCAGGGGACCGCGAGGCCCTTGCCCCCCTCCTCGGACCCGAGGTCCTTGCAGCCTTCGAAGCCGGCATCGCCGAGCGGGAGGCCGCCGGCCGTGAGGAATCGGTGGACATGCCCCACCCGCCGCGCTCGGACGTCGAGCACGCTGAGGTCGAGGGCGACCTGGCCCGGATCAGCGTCCGTTTCCTCGGCGAGCTCGTGCAGTCGGTGAAGGCCGCGGACGAGGCCGAACCCCGGAGCTTCGAGCGCCGGACGGCGGAGGTCTGGACCTTCGAGAAGGACCTTTCGGACCGGAACGCCGCCTGGCGGCTGGCCGGCGTCGACGTCGCCGAGGCCTGAGGATGCGCCGGGCCGGCCCCGTCGCCCTGGCCGGGCTCCTCCTCCTGGCCGCCTGCGCCACGCCGCCCCGCCCCGCTCCCCTCGAACGCCCGCGCCCTCAGCCGGCTCCCGCGGCCCCGCGGCCCGCCCCCGTCCCGCCGCCGGTGACGTCCCCTGCGCCGGCCGAGGCCCCGCTCCCCCTTTCCGACCTGCCCGGCTGGGCGGGTGAGGACCACGTCGCCGCCTTCGAGGCCTGGCGGGCCAACTGCCGTGTCCGGAAGACGCCGGCCATGGCCTCGGCCTGCCGGGACGCCATGGCCGTCGACCTCCTTGACGCCGCCGCCGCCCGGACCTTCTTCGAGGCCCGTTTCCTGGCCCAGCCGCTTCCGGGCGAGGGCGTCCTCACGGGATACTTCGCCCCCGTCTACGACGCCCGGCGCACGCCCGATCCGGAGTTCTCGGCCCCCCTCCGACCCCGTCCCGCCGACCTTCCCCCGGAGGGTGGGTCCTATCCCGACCGCGCCGCGATCGAGGCCCGCCCGGCCGGAGACGCCCTGGCCTGGCTGCGCCCGGAGGACAAGTTCTTCCTGCAGATCCAGGGGTCCGGGACCCTGGTCTTCCCGGACGGTCCTTCCCTGCGGGCCGTCTTCGCCGGGACCAACAGCCAGCCCTTTTCCGGGGTCGCGAACGCCATGCGGGACCGGGGCCTCCTGGCGGCCGGCCAGACGTCCGCCGAGGGGATCCGGGCCTGGCTCGCCGCCCATCGCGGGCCCGAGGCGGCGGAGATCATGGCGCTGAACCCCCGCTATGTCTTTTTCCGCCTGATCCCGGAAGACGGCCTGCCCCCCAAGGGCGCCGCCGGGGTTCCCCTGCCGCCCGGCCGGGCCATAGCCGTGGACCTCTCGCGCCATGTCGCCGGAGACCTCTACTGGATCGACGCCCATGGCCCCCTCCTGGCCGGCGCCTTTCCCGCCTACCAGCGACTGGTCACGGCCCTCGACACGGGGGGCGCCATCCGCGGCGACATCCGCGCCGACCTCTATCTCGGGCAGGGCGCGGAGGCCGGGATCGAGGCCGGCAGGATCCGCCACGTCCTGCGGCTCTACAGGCTGGTCCCGCGGCCATGAGGCGGCCCCTGCATCCTGATGAGCACCGGCTCTGGGCCCAGGTCACCGCTACGGTCCACCCCCTCCCCGGGCGGGCCAGCCAGGTCCCGCCGGCCCCTGACACGCCGGTCGCGACCGAGCCCCTTCTCCGCACGCCAGCACCGCCTGCGGCCCGGCCGCCGGGATCCCGCGCCCCGGCGGCGCCTGCCGGCCCCAAGGTCCTGGAGCCCCTGCGCCGTCGCCGGATCTCCCGCGAGCGCGACCCCATCGGCGCCCACATCGATCTCCACGGCCTTACCCAGGACGCCGCCCGCGCGGCCCTGGAGCGTTTTGTCCTGGAGTGCTGGCGCGACGGCCTGCGCGCCGTCCTGGTGATCACCGGCAAGGGGCTGAGGGGCGACGGCGTCCTGCGCAGGCTCACGCCGGAATGGCTGGCGGCGCCGCATTTCCAGTCCGTTGTCGCCGGGGTCTCCGAGGCCCACCGCCGCCACGGCGGCGAAGGCGCCCTCTACATCGCCCTCAAGAGGCGTCCGCCCCCCGCCATTTCGACGCCCAGGCTGTAACTCCCACGTGCCCGGCCACATTGCCGAGGGTGCGCGAGAAGTCGGGAAGCGTCTCCACTGCGAGCAGCAGGGGCAGGAGCTCCATGGGCAGGCCCATGCTCATGAAGATCGGCACGAGGGTGGTGAAGAAGGTCACCGAACTCGCCACCCCGACCGCCGCGAGGCTGACCAGGGCGGCGACGAGGATGCCGGAGATCACCTGAACGGGCGCCAGCGGGACGCCGTAGAGGTGGGCAACGTAAAGCGCCACGGCCAGGTTCCCCGCCGGGCTCGTGATCCGGAACAGGGCGACGCCCATGGGCAGGACCAGCCCCCGCACGCGTTCCGGCACGCCCAGCCTGTCGCAGGCGGCCAGCATGACGGGCAGGCAGGCCAGGGACGACTGGGTCGACAGCGCCATGGCCCCCACCGGGGTCATGGCCGAGGCCAGGGCCGCCGGCGGGGTTCTTCCGCCAAAGAGGGCGGCGCCAAGGCCCAGGGCGCCGGCGATCAGGCAGATGACCGTGATGACCACCACATAGTGGCCGAGGAGGCCGACGGCGGCGACGCCCGTCCTCGCCCCGACCGTGAGGGCCAGCAGGAAGACGCCCGCCGGCGCCAGGACGAGCACCCAGCGGACGATGACCATCATCCCGGCCTGCACCCCGTCGAACACCAGGACCAGGGCCTCGCGACGCCGGTCATCCAGCCGCGCCACGGCGAGGCCGAAGATCAGGGCGAAGACCACCAGGGAGGCCATGGCGCCTTCCGCCGCGGCCTTGACCGGGTTGGCGGGGATGAAGGCCCGAAGCCAGTCCGCCAGGGGCGGGGTCTCGGGGATCTGGGCCGCGCCGCCGGCCGCCGAGGCGCGGAGGGCGGCCGCCGCTTCCGCGGGCGCCGGCCAGGCGGAAAGCAGGGCGGGGGCGACCAGGGCCGCAAGGCTGGTCGAAGCGAGAAGGAGGACCCCGAAGACCACCAGGGCGCGGCCGGCGAGGCCGCCCCGGCCGGCCGTCTCGGCGGCCCGGGCCATGCCGGTGACCAGGAGGGCGAAGACCAGGGGGATGATGGTCATGCGCAGGGCGTCGAGCCAGACCCCGCCGACCGCCTCCGCGGCGGACACCAGGCCGGCTTCCCCGGGCGCATGGACGCCATGCAGCACCGCCCCCGCCGCCAGTCCGGCGACCAGGCCCGAGAGGATCAGGGTGGTGAGGGACGGCCTCTTCATGCTTGCGGCGGCTTGCGGCCCGCCTTCTCGGCGAGGCCCGAAACGCCCTCGCGGGCCTCAAGGCGGGCGGCGACCTCGTCTGGGGCGACATCCGCGGCCGCCAGAAGGACCAGCAGGTGGTAGAGGACGTCGGCCGCCTCGTCGGCAAGGCCCTCGCGGTCTCCCGAAACGGCGGCGACCACCGCCTCCACGGCTTCCTCGCCAAGCTTGCGCGCGGCCCGCGGCGGACCGTCATGCAGCAGCCGGGCGGTCCAGGATGACTCCGGGCTCGCCTCCCGGCGCGCCGCGATGACGGCCTCCAGCCGGGCCACGGCCTCGCCGAGCCGGCTCACGCCGAAGGCTCCGTCGCCCGGACGGGGACCCCCGCGGCGGCCATGGCGGCCTTGACCTCGGAAATGGAGACGTCGCCAAAATGGAAGATGGAGGCGGCGAGGACGGCGTCGGCGCCCCCTTCGGTGACGGCTTCGACCATGTGCCGGGCCTCCCCTGCGCCCCCCGAGGCGATGACCGGGACCTTGACCGCGTTTGTCACCGCCCGCAACAGGCCCAGGTCGTAGCCCGAGCGCACCCCGTCCCGGTCCATGGAGGTCAGGAGGATCTCGCCGGCGCCCCGGCGAACGGCCTCCGCCGCCCAGGCCACGGCGTCCAGGCCGGTGTCGCGACGCCCCCCGTAGGTGAAGACCCGCCAGCCGCCGCCTTCGACGGCGCGGGCGTCCACCGCGGCCACCACGGCCTGGGAGCCGAAGGCGTCGGCGCAGCGGGACAGGAGGTCGGGATCCTCCACCGCGGCCGTGTTCACGCTGATCTTGTCGGCCCCCGCCAGGAGCAGGGCGCGGGCGTCCTCCACGGTCCGGATTCCCCCGCCGACGGACAGGGGCATGAAGCAGACCTCCGCCGTCCGGGCGACGACGTCGAGGATGGCCCCCCGGCCCTCGTGGCTGGCGGTGATGTCCAGGAACATGAGCTCGTCCGCACCCGCCGCGTCATAGGCCCGGGCCTGCTCCACAGGGTCCCCGGCGTCGCGGAGGGCGACGAAGTTGACGCCCTTCACCACGCGCCCGTCCTTGACGTCCAGGCAGGGAATGACGCGGACCTTCAGCATGGTCAGGCCGAGGCCGCCAGGGCGACGGCCGGGTCGATGGCGCCGTTGTAGAGGGCGCGGCCCAGGACGGCGCCGGCCACGGGGGTCCCGCGACGCGCCTTGAGGTGGATGATGTCCTCCACGGAGGCCAGGCCGCCGGCGGCGATGACCGGGATGGCGACGGCGTCGGCGATGGCCCCGAAGGCCTCGACGTTGAAGCCCATCACCGTCCCGTCCCGGTCGATGTCGGTGATGATCAGGGCCCCGACCCCGGCGTCCTCGAAGCGGCGGGCGACCGTCACGGCGTCCAGGTCCGTGCTCTCGGTCCAGCCCTGGGTGGCGACCTTGCCGGCGCGGACGTCGACGCTGACGGCGATCTGCTCGGGCCAGAGCCGCGAGGCCTCGATCACGATCTCGGGCTGGGTGACGGCGACCGTCCCCAGGATCACCCGCGAGACCCCGGCCTCGATCCAGCGCTCCACGTCCTGCAGGCTGCGGATGCCCCCGCCCAGCTGGACCGGGGTGGAGACGGCCGCGAGGATGGCCTCGACGGCCTCGCCGTTGACCGCCCGGCCCTCGACGGCGCCGTTCAGGTCGACCACGTGGATCCAGTGGAAGCCGGCCCCGGCCCAGGTGCGCGCCTGGGCGGCGGGTGAGGTGTTGAAGACCGTGGCGGTGCCGAGGTCGCCGTGCAGGACGCGGACGCACTCGCCGTCCTTCAGGTCGATGGCGGGATAGAGGATCACGGGCGCCACTCCAGGAAACGCGACAGCAGGGAGATCCCCGCGGACTGGGACTTTTCGGGATGGAACTGCACGCCGGCCATGTTGTCCCTGACGACGGCGGCGGGGAACCGCCCGCCATGGTCGGCTTCCGCCGCCACGTCGGCGCGGTCGTCGGGCCAGAAGGCGAAGGAGTGGGTGAAGTACATGGGTGAGGCGCCGATGGCGGCGATCAGGTCGGGGCCGTGCGGGTCGACCAGGTCGTTCCAGCCCATGTGCGGGACCTTGGCCATGGGGTCCGCCGGCTGCAGGCGCCGGACCTCGCCGGGAATCCAGCCCAGCCCCGGCGTCTCGCCGAACTCCAGTCCGCGGGACGCCATCAGCTGCATGCCCACGCAAATGCCGAGGAAGGGCCGGCCCCGGCCCCGGACCGCCTCGTCCAGCGCCTCGCGCAGGCCGGGCCGGGCCTCCAGGGCCTCCATGCAGGCGGCGAAGGCGCCGACCCCGGGCAGGACGATCCGGTCGGCGGCGAGGACTTCCTCCGGCGCGTGGGTGATGCGGATCTCCGCCCGCCCGCCCGCAGCCCGGACGAGCGCCTTCTCGGCCGAGCGGAGGTTGCCCGACCCGTAGTCGATCAGGGCGAGGCGGCTCATGGGGTCAGAGGGAGCCCTTGGTCGAGGGCGCCTTGCCGCCAGCCCTTGGGTCGATCTCCACCGCCTCCCTGAGGGCCCGGCCCAGGGCCTTGAAGCCGCTCTCGGCGATGTGGTGCGAGTTGGCGCCGTAGAAGGTCTCGAGGTGGACGCACGCCCCGGCGTTGGTCGCGAAGGCGTGGTGGAACTCCTTGAAGAGCTCGGTGTCCATGTCGCCGACCTTCGGGGTCGGGAAGGCCGTCCGCCAGACCAGGTAGGGCCGGTTCGACAGGTCGATGGCGCAGCGCGTCAGGGTCTCGTCCATCGGGATGACGGCGAGGCCGAAGCGGCGGATGCCGCGAAAGTCGCCCAGGGCCTGCCGCACGGCCTGGCCCAGGACGATGCCGACGTCCTCCACCGTGTGGTGGAAGTCGATGTGAAGGTCGCCCTTGGCCTGGACGTCGAGGTCCAGGGAGCCGTGCCGGCCCAGGGAATCCAGCATGTGGTCCAGGAAGCCGATCCCGGTGTCGATGCGGGTCTCGCCCGCGCCATCCAGGTTGACCCGGACGGAGATCTTCGTCTCGCGGGTCTCGCGAACCACCTCGGCCGTGCGCGCCATGGCCTAGAGTCCTTCCCGTGCCGCCAGCTCGCGCAGGGAGACCTGCGGCCGGGGCCCATAGTGAGAAATCACCTCAGCCGCCGCCAGGGCGCCCAGGCGTCCGCAGGACTCCAGGGGCCGCCCGTTGGCGAGGCCGTACATCACTCCGGCTGCGTATTGGTCGCCGGCGCCGGTCGTGTCCACGACTTTTTCCACCGGCGCCGCCGGAATCGAGACCACCTCCCCGTCGCCGAGCAGGATGGAGCCCTCGGCGCTGCGGGTGACGGCGGCCAGGCGGGTGCGGCTGCGCAGGCCGTCGATCGCCACGGCCAGGTCGTCGGTCTCGAAGAGGGCCAGGGCCTCGGCCTCGTTCGCGAAGAGCAGGTCGACCTGCGAGCCGATGAAGCCGAGGAGGGCGGCGCGGTGGCGCTCGACCACGAAGCCGTCGGACAGGGTCAGGGCGATCATCCGCCCGGCGCCGCGCGCGATGCCGGCCGCCCGGGCGAAGGCCCGGCGGGCGGCTTCGGCGTCGAAGAGGTAGCCTTCGAGATAGACGATCCGGGCCGCCTCGATCACCGCGGCGTCGATGTCCTCGTCCGTGAACTCCACCGAGGCGCCCAGGAAGGTGGACATGGTCCGCTGTCCGTCCGGCGTGACGTTCACCAGGCACCTGGCCGTCGCCGGCCCGCCGGACAGGGGCCGGCTCGGGAAGTGGGCGCCGATGGCCCTGAGGTCGTGGGCGAAGACCTCTCCCAGCTGGTCGTCGGCGACCTTGCCGAGGAAGGCGGTGCGTGCGCCCAGGCTGGCCAGTCCGGCGACCGTGTTGGCGGCCGATCCGCCCGAGGTCTCCACCCCAGGCGCCATGCGGGCGTAGAGCTCGCGCCCGCGGGCCTCGTCCACAAGGGTCATGGCGCCCCGGGCCAGGCCTTCGGCGGCGATGAAGTCCTCGTCCGCCGGGGCGATGACGTCGACGATGGCGTTGCCGATGGCGGCGACGTCGAAGAGTTCGGTCATTGGGGTCTCCCGGGGCCTGGCGGAGCCGGGGCTAGCTACAGGCAAAGCCGGTCTGGAGCAATGCAGGCGGCCGTGGCATGACCGGGACATGAGGTTCATGGCCCACGCCCCGTTGCTGCTCGTCGCCGCCGCGCTTCTCGCCTGGGCGCCGCCAGCCCCGGCCCGGGACTGGATGCCCGTCCCGGAGCAGGATCTCCTGGTCATCGACACGAACCGGGGGCGGCTCACGGTCCTCGTCCGCCCGGACTTCGCGCCCCTGGCCGTCGAGCGCGTCCTGCGGCTCTCCCGCGAAGGGGTCTATGACGGCCTTCTCTTCCACCGGGTGATCCCCGGCTTCGTCGCCCAGACCGGCAATCCCGACAACCGCGACGGCGGCGTGTCGGCCTATCCCGACCTTCCCCCGGAGTTCACCTTCCGGACGGAGGCCAGGGGGTTTGCTGCGGCCCGCCGGGCCCCCGAGGCCGCCGAGGGGTTCCTGGGCGCCAGCCCCGTGGTGCTGGACGGAAAGGGCCGCGGGTGGGGCGCCTACTGCACCGGCGTGGCGGGCATGGGCCGCCAGGAAGGGATCCGGACGGCGAACTCGGAGATCTTCTTCATGCTGGCCCCGGCCCGCCGGCTCGACCACGACTACACGGTCTGGGGACGCGTGGTGGAGGGGCTGGACGTCCTTGCGGCCATTGCGCCCGGCGAGCCTCCCGCCGCGCCGGACCGGATGGTCAGGGTCAGGCCTGCCGCCGACCTTCCCGCAGCGGAGCGGCCCCGGCTCGAAATGCTGGATCCGGCCGGACCCGCCTTCGCCCGGCGGCTCGCCGAGGCCCGACGCGCCCGCGGCGCCGACCTTGGCCTCTGCGACCTCCAGGTCCCCGTGCGACCCCGGATCGGGCCCTAGGTCTCGCGGCCCCGCGACGGGCAGAGGTCGGCCACCGGGCATTCGCCGCACTTGGGCCGCCGCGCGAGGCAGACATAGCGGCCGTGCAGGATCAGCCAGTGGTGGGCGCGCGTGCGCCAGGGGTCCGGGATCGCGCCCATGAGCTCGTGCTCGACCTGGTCCGGCGTCTTGCCCCGGGCGAGGCCGAGGCGGTGGGCGACCCGGAAGACATGCGTGTCGACGGCGATGGCCGGCTCGACGCCCAGTTCGTTGAGGACCACGCTGGCGGTCTTGCGGCCGACGCCCGGCAGGGCCTGGAGGGCCTCCCGCTCGAGGGGGACCTCGCCGCCATGTTTTTCAACGAGGATGCGGGCCGCGGCGATCAGGTTCTTCGCCTTGGTCCGGAACAGGCCGATGGAGGCGATGTAGGGAATGACGCCCTCCTCGCCCAGGGCCAGCATCTTCGCCGGCGTGTCGGCCACGGCGAACAGTCGGGCCGTCGCCTTGTTGACCGAGACGTCCGTCGCCTGCGCGGACAGGGCGACGGCGGCGACGAGGGTGTAGGGCGAAGTGTAGCTGAGCTCCGTCCGGGGGTCGGACTCCGCCGCCTCGAACCTTTCGAAAAGGGTCTGGATCCTGGCGCGCTCCGCCGGGGACTTCCGGGGCGCCGCGCGCCGCTTCGCGGGAGATTTCGACATGCCCGATCATCCCCGTCACCCGCGCCGCCGACAAGGACTTGAATCTTGCTTAGGTCTAAGCTATCTAGTTTAGGGCTAAGCAAAAGGTTCCATCATGCCGACCCGTCGCCATATCCTCGAAGTCCTCGCCGCCGCCCCGGTGATCGCCAGCGCCGGCTGTGCGGGAGCCGCCCCCGCAGCGGATCCCTACGCCGCCTGGCGGAATCCGGGTCAGGGTGAGACGGATCCGCGCCGATTTGTGCTTGCCCACGGCCTGTTGGCCCCGAACCCCCACAACCGCCAGCCCTGGCTGATCCGCCTCGAGGGGGCGGACGCCATGAGCCTTTTCGTGGACCGGACCCGC
>JAPOKE010000044.1 GCA_029977805.1 Phenylobacterium parvum
AGGAATGAGAGCGCCATTGCTCCACCTAGGGGGAGCTCCCGGCGAAGCCGGGTGAGGGGGTCAGCGGCGGTTCCGTCCAGGCCCTAGCGGACAGGAGCCAGCTTCCGCCGGAAGAAGTCCAGCGTCGCCGCCGTGCGGTGGGACAGGTGGGCCTGGGTCCAGCCCGCGCGGTGCCGCAGGCCGGGATAGACCATGGTCTCGAAGGCGACGCCCCGGCCCTGCAGGTCGGCCATCACCCGCGTGGCGTTGTCGAAGGTGACGTTGTCGTCCGCCATGCCGTGGATCAGCAGCAGGCTTCCCGGCTTCAGCCGGCCGAGCCGGGCCGTGACTTCCGAGACGGCGTAGCCCGTGGGATTCTCGGAGGGCTTGCCCATGTACCGCTCGGTGTAGTGGGTGTCGTAGAGGGTCCAGTCCGTCGGCGGCGCGCCGGACACCCCGGCGGCGAAGGGCGTGTCGGGCGCCGTCAGCAGCATCAGGGTCATGTAGCCGCCATAGGACCAGCCGGTGACGCCGATCCGCGCGGGGTCGACGAAGGGCTGGGCGGCCAGCCAGCGACCGCCGGCGACCTGGTCATCCACCTCCAGCTGGCCCAGCCGGCGGTCGATGGCCGTCTTGAACGCGGTTGAACGGTTGGGCGTGCCCCGGTTGTCCAGGGAGAAGAGGATGAAGCCGGCCTGCAGGTAGAGCTGGTCGGCCGGATCGTGCCAGACCTTGCGCACCTGGGCGCTGCCAGGACCGCCATAGACCCGGACGATGACCGGATACTTCCGGGACGGATCAAACCCGGGCGGGGTGCGCATGGACCACCAGAGGTCGGATCCGTCCGCCGCCTTGATCGTCCCGTAGGTCGGGGTGCGCAGCCGGTCGCGGTAGGCCGCGAGGGGATGGCTGGCGTCCAGCGGGTTCTCCTCGATCCACCGGACAAGTCCGCCGTCGGCGCGGTAGAGGCCGGTCCGGGGCGGGGTCGAGGGGTCCTCGTAGGTCCCGGCGAAGGTCCCGCCCCGGGCCGAGACCTTGACGGTCCACCAGCCGCCCGCGGGGGTCAGGGCCCGGGGCGCGGCGGGGCGCTTCCATGAGGCCTCGTAGAGTCGGCGCTCGACCGGCGTATCGCGGTTGGCGGTGAAGAGCACCACGCCCCGGGCCTCGTCGATCCCCTGGATGGCGTCCACCGGCCAGTCGCCGCGGGTGACCTGGCGGATCCGGCGCCCATCCGGACCGTGCAGGTAGATGTGCTTCCAGCCCGAACGCTCGGAGGACCAGAGGAAGGACCCATCCTTCAGCGGCCGGAAATCGTCGGTCAGCTCCACCCAGTGCGGGCTCGTCTCGGTGAGGATCACCCGGGACTTCCCGGTCGCAGGGTCGACGGCCAGCAGGTCCAGCCGCTTCTGGTCGCGGGACTGGCGCTGGACGTAGAGGGTGCGGCCGTCGCGGGACCAGTCCACCCGGGCGAGGTAGATGTCGGGGTCGGCGCCGAGGTCCACGGCCACGGGCTCGCCGCCGGCGAGGCCGGCCACGAACAGCTCCACACGGGCGTTGGGGCGGCCGGTGCGCGGGTAGCGCTGGGGAACGATCACCGCCCCGGCGGCGTTGACGTCGAACCGCTCGACGACGTCCACGCCGGACAGGTCCACGCGGGTCAGGGCGATGCGGCTCTCGTCCGGGCTCCACCAGTAGCCGGTCTGCCGGTCCATCTCCTCCTGGGCGATGAACTCGGGGGTCGCCCAGCTGCGCAGCTCGGTCCCGTCGCGGGTCAGGGCACTGGCCTCACCGCCCCCGGCCGGCGCCACCCAGAGGTTGTCGCCGCGGACGAAGGAGACGAAGCCGCCCTTGGGCGAGACGCGGGCGTCGATCTCGTCCTCGGGAGTCTCTGTCAGCCGGCGGAGGGAGCCGTCCGCGCGGGTCCAGAGCCAGAGGTCGCCCTCGACGGGCGCAAGGATGAAGCGGCCCTCGTCGTCCCAGTCATAGGCGACGACGCCGGAGGTCTGGACGCCCTGGCGCTCGCGGCGGCTCTTCTCGGCCTCGGAGAGGTCCCGGCCAGCAGGGATCAGGGCCGCGGCGTCAATCAGCCGGCGGGGCGCCCCGCCGGCGACGTCCGCCGCCCAAAGGTCCGTCACCCGGGGATTGTCCGCCCGGGCCCGGAGGTAGGTGACGAGGGATCCATCCGGCGACAGGGCCACGCCCCGGGCGCGGGGGCCCGTGAGGTCCGGAGCCGCATAGACGCGGTCCAGGGTCAGGTCCGCCGCCGTCGCGGCGCCGGCGCTCAGGGCCAGGGCCGCCAGTCCTGCTGCAAGCTTCATCACGCACTCCTTGGGGAGGCGATCAAGACGGCGGTTCCGCGGACATGGCAAGGCCCCGACGCCGGCGATCCCGGGTCAGATGAGGGCCGAGGGTTCCAGGCCCAGTTCCTTGAGCAGGGGCTCGGCATAGTCCACGCGGCCGGTCATGGTGGCGGGATCGGCCTTGGCCAGCTGGTAGACCGCCTCGGCGATGTACTCGATGGGCTGGACCCGGTCCTTGGACTGCTCGTTGATCAGGCCGTGCACCGCCACCCCGGGGGTGTCGACAAGGCCCGGCGAGACGACGTTGACCGCAATGCCGTTGGCCTGGACCTCAGAGGCGAGGCCGGTGGTGAAGCGCTCCAGCGCCGCCTTGCACATGCCGTAGACCGTCCCGCCCCGGCCGCCGCGATAGGGCGGCTTGGGATGGATGCCCGCCGGCGAGGAAATGTTCACGATCGACCCCGAGCCGCGCTCGATCATCGAGGGCAGGACCAGCTGGGACAGGTGGAAGGGCGCATAGACCTGCACCTCCATCATCAGCTTGAAGCGCTTCTCGGTGAAGTCGGTCACCGGCATGAAATAGGTGATGGCGGCGTTGTTGATGAGGATGTCGACCGGCCCGAACAGGGCGGCGGTCTCGTCGACCAGGCGCTCGCGGTCGGCGGCAAGGGCGAGGTCGGCCTTGATGAAGGCGGCCTCGGCGCCGGCCCGGCGAAGGCGGTCCACCGTGTCGTGCAGGGTGCCGGGGAGACGGCTCTCGCCGGACTCGGCGGTCCGGGCGGAGGCGACGACGCGGGCGCCTTCCATGGCCAGGCGGGCGCAGATCGCCTCGCCGATGCCCCGGCTGGCGCCGGTGACGACCGCCACCTTGCCCTTGAGGGTTCCGTTGGGATTGATGACAGGCTGAGACATGGGGCGGCCTCCCGGACCTTGATTATGGTTCAAGCAATGCCCGAACCCTCGCCCCGGAAGACGCGCGAGGCAAGGCCCGGCGCGCCGCCTCAGCCCGCCAGCAGGGCCCGCACGGCGGCGAGGCCGTCCTCGGCCCGCGCCGCGTCAGGCGCCCCGCCCTGGGCGAAGTCCGGACGCCCCCCAGCGCCCTGCCCGCCAAGGGCCTGGACCGCAGCCCTGGCCAGGTCCACGGCGCTCAGCGTCTGGGCGGCCGCGCCGGTGACCGCCACGGTCACGGCGGCCTTGCCGTCGGCCGTCCCCACGAGGGCGATGACCCCGTCCGGGACCTGCTTCTTGAACTCCTCGGCGATGGGCCTCAGGTCCTTCCCGCCGACGCCGTCCATGACCCGGGCCAGGAGCTTGACGCCGCCGACCTCCTCGGGACCGCCGGCCGCGGCGCCGCCGCCGCCCATGGCCAGCTGCCGGCGGGCGTCGGCCAGTTCCTTCTCGAGCTTCCGGCGCTGGGCCTCCAGCGCCTCGACGCGGGACAGGACCTCGGACACCGGCGTACGGAACTGCTCCGACAGGCTGCGGGCCACGGCCGCCTGCTCGACCAGCCAGCGGCGCGCCGCCTCGCCGGTCAGGCCCTCGATCCGGCGGACGCCGGCGGCGACCCCGCCCTCGGAGACGATCTTGAAGAGGGCGATGTCCCCCGTGCGGTCGACATGGGTGCCGCCGCAGAGCTCCACGGAATAGGCGCCTTCACCCTCGAGGGCCTCGCCCAGGGTCAGGACCCGCACGGACTCGCCGTACTTCTCGCCGAACAGGGCGACGGCGCCAGCGGCGATGGCCGCCTCCGGCGCCATTTCCTCGGTCACGGCCGAGCGGTTCTGCCGGATCACGGCGTTGACCTCGGCCTCGATGGCCTCGATCTCGGCCGGGGTGACCGGTCCGCCGTGGCTGAAGTCAAAGCGGACCCGCTCGCCGTCGACCATCTGGCCCTTCTGGGCGACGTGCGGGCCGAGGACATGGCGCAGGGCCGCGTGCAGGAGGTGGGCGGCGGAGTGGTTGGCCCGGGTGGTGCGGCGCAGGGCAGCATCCACGGCCAGGCGGATCCTGTGGCCAACCTGAAGTTCGCCCTCCAGGATCTCGATTTCATGGACGAAAAGGTCGCCGGCCTGCTTCTGGGTATCGAGCACGCGGCCCCGGCCGCCCACCCAGCTGGCCTCGCCGACATCGCCCGCCTGGCCGCCGCCCTCGGCGTAGAAGGGGGTGCAGTCGAAGACGGCGAAGACGGTCTCGCCGGCGGCCGCGGACGCGGTCTCGTCCCCGCCCCGGACCAGGCTGACCAGTTCGCCCTCGGCCTCGGTGCGGTCATAGCCCAGGAACTCCGTGGCCCCGAGGCGCTCGCGGATGGCGAACCATTCGGCCGCCGCGGCGGCCTGGCCGGAGCCGGTCCAGGCCTCGCGGGCCATTTCCCTCTGCCGGCGCATGGCGTCCTGGAACCCGTCGAGGTCCACCGCCACGCCCCGGGCGCGCAGGGCGTCCTGGGTCAGGTCGAGGGGGAAGCCGTAGGTGTCGTAGAGGCGGAAGGCCACCTCGCCGGGCAGGCGGTCGCCCTCGCCCAGGCCGGTGGTCGCCTCTTCCAGCAGGGCCATGCCGCGACCGAGGGTGCGCCGGAAGCGCTCCTCCTCCTGGCGCAGGGTCTCAACGATCATGGGCTGGGCGCGGCGCAGCTCGGGATAGGCCTCGCCCATCTCCGAGATGAGGGTCGGCGCCAGCTGGTGCATCAGGGGCTCCTGGGCCCCCAGCAGGTGGGCGTGCCGCATGGCCCGGCGCATGATGCGGCGCAGGACATAGCCCCGGCCCTCGTTGGAGGGGGAGACGCCGTCGGCGATCAGGAAGCTGGACGAGCGCAGGTGGTCGGCGATGACCCGGTGCGAGGCGATCTCGCCCCCGGCGCCGACAATCCCCTGGGAGGCGCCGACCAGGGTGCGGAACAGGTCGGTGTCATAGTTGTTGTGGACGCCCTGAAGGACGGCGGCGATCCGCTCCAGGCCCATGCCGGTGTCGATCTGCGGCTTCGGGAGGGGCTTTCGGGTCCCGTCCGCGAACTGCTCGAACTGCATGAAGACGAGGTTCCAGATCTCGACGAACCGGTCGCCGTCCTCGTCCGGGCTGCCGGGCGGGCCGCCGGCGATGTGCTCGCCGTGGTCGAAGAAGATCTCGGAGCAGGGGCCGCAGGGGCCGGTGTCGCCCATCGACCAGAAGTTGTCGCTGGTGGCGATGCGGATGATCTTGTGGTCCGGCAGTCCGGCGATCCGCTTCCAGAGGTCCGCCGCCTCGTCGTCGGTGTGGTAGACGGTGACGCACAGCCTGTCGGCGGGGATGCCGAAGTTGCGGGTCAGGAGGCCCCAGGCGAGCTCGATGGCGCCTTCCTTGAAATAGTCGCCGAAGGAGAAGTTCCCCAGCATCTCGAAGAAGGTGTGGTGGCGCGCGGTGTAGCCCACATTGTCGAGGTCGTTGTGCTTGCCGCCGGCGCGCACCGACTTCTGGGAGGAGGCCGCGCGCAGGGTCGGCGGGGTCTCGGCGCCCGTGAAATAGTTCTTGAACGGCACCATGCCGGCGTTGACGAACAGCAGGGTCGGGTCGTTCTGCGGCACGAGGGGCGCCGAGGGGATGACCTGGTGTTCGTTCGCCTGGAAATAGCTCAGGAAGGTCGAGCGGATATCATTCAGACTGGGCATGGCGGGCTTCTGGACTGGCGGGACGATGCGCAGGGCCCGGCGGGCCGGGGCCTTGCTGCACCGCGGAAGCCAGAGGGTTTACGGGAGTTGAACGGCCTCGCCAAGCGCAAGGCCGCACACGCCCGTCCCACCGGCGCAGGAACCCGCTCCCGAGGGCGCGGGTCCTGGCCCGGAAGGGGGATCAGTCCGCGTCGTCCTCGGCCGTGGGTCCGACCAGGAGCTCTTCCTCGATGGTTTCCCGGGCGCCCCGGACCTGGGCCTCGATCTGGCCGGCGATGTCCGGGTTGGCGCGCAGGAACTCGCGGACATTGTCGCGGCCCTGGCCGATGCGCTGGCTGTTCCAGGAGAACCAGGAGCCGGACTTCTCGATCACCCCGGCCTTGACGCCCAGGTCGATGATCTCGCCCAGCTTGGAGATGCCCTCGCCGTACATGATGTCGAACTCGACCTCGCGGAACGGCGGGGCGACCTTGTTCTTGACCACCTTCACGCGGACATTGTTGCCGATGATCTCGTCGCGCGCCTTCACCGAGCCGGTGCGGCGGATGTCGAGGCGGACCGAGGCGTAGAACTTCAGGGCGTTGCCGCCCGTGGTCGTCTCGGGCGAGCCGTACATGACGCCGATCTTCATCCGGATCTGGTTGATGAAGATGATCATGGTCTTGGCCTTGGAGACCGAGGCCGTGAGCTTGCGCAGGGCCTGGCTCATCAGGCGGGCCTGGAGGCCGGGAAGGGAGTCGCCCATCTCGCCCTCGATCTCGGCGCGGGGCGTCAGGGCGGCGACGGAGTCCACCACGATCACGTCGATGGCGTTGGAGCGGACCAGGGTGTCGGTGATCTCGAGGGCCTGCTCGCCGGTGTCGGGCTGGGCGACCAGGAGGTCGTCCAGGTTGACGCCCAGCTTGCGGGCGTAGGCCGGGTCGAGGGCGTGCTCGGCGTCGATGAAGGCGGCGGCGCCGCCGGCCTTCTGGACCTCGGCCACCACGTGCAGGGCGAGGGTCGTCTTGCCCGAGCTTTCCGGCCCGTAGATCTCGATGATCCGCCCCTTGGGCAGGCCGCCGATGCCGAGGGCGATGTCCAGGCCGAGGGAGCCGGTGGACACGGCCTCCACCTCCATGGCGGCCTTGTCGCCAAGCTTCATCACGGCGCCCTTGCCAAAGGCCCGGTCAATCTGGCTCAGCGCCGCCTCGAGGGCCCGCTGCTTCTCACCGTCTTCTTTCACCACGAGCCTCAACGCCGCCTGATTGGTCATGATCCGGGGTCCTTATCCCATGATTCCGCGGCCCGGGGCCGCCCGTCGGCGCCGTCGCCGATGACCAAAGCGGTACCCGGTTTGTTCCGGGTTCGCAAGATGTTCTCTTTTGTGCGCCAGGCGCTCCTGCGTCCGGTTCTGGCGTAGTCCCGCGATGGGGCGCCGGGTCAGGCCCCCGGGGTGTAGTCCGGACGCCCGCCGAAGGTCATGCCGGCGTCCACCACGAGGTCGTGGCAGTTGACGAAGCGCCCGTCCTCGCTGGCCAGGAAGAGGGCGGCGGAGGCGATGTCCCGGGGATAGCCGGTCTTCAGGAGGGGCGTGGCCCTGGCGATGTTGCGCTCGAGCTTGGCCATGGAGGCGGCGACATGGGCCTCCTCCATCTTCACCGCCCGCTCGGACCCGCCGAAGAAGATCGGCGTGGCGATGCCGCCGGGGGAGATGCAGTTCACGGTGATTCCCTTCGGCCCCAGCTCCATGCCCGCCAGCTTGGTGGCCTGGGTCACGCCGGCCTTGGCGATGGAGTAGAGATAGCCGCCCCGGTGGGCCTGCAGGGCCGCCACCGAGGAGTTGTTGATGATGGCGCCGCGCCCGCGGGCGATCATGTGCGGCGCGGCGTGCTTCATGCCGTAGAGGGTGCTCGACAGAAGGAGGCGCATGGCGTCGTCGAACTGGGCCTCGGTGAAGTCCGTCACATTGCCCTGGGTCCCGCCGCCGGCGTTGTTGAACAGGATGTCCAGGCCGCCGAAGGCCTGAACGGCGGCCTCGATCGCCGCCTGGATCTCGGCCTCGGCGCGCACGTCGGCCCGGTGGAAGCGGGCGTTCCCGCCGAGGGCGGCGACCATCTCCGCGCCCTTGTCGGCGTTGCGGCCGACGATCATCACCCTGGCGCCCTCGGCGACGAAGAGCTCCACCGTCGCCTCGCCGATGCCGCTCGTCCCGCCGGTGATCACCGCCACCTTGCCGTCCAGCCGTCCCATGACCGCCTCCCTGTCTCGCCCAAAGGGCCCCGTTGACGTCCGGGTATGCCGGAGGAGCCCCTGCGGCAAGCGGGTTCTTCCGCAGATCCGCCCTGCGGAAGGTTTGTTGAGACTCCGGTATGCTTGCGCTAGCCTCCCTCCAAAGACATGGGAGGACGGCCATGGCCGACGGATCGGGACTGAACATCGCTTCCCTCAAGGGACAGGTCTCCGAGGGGGAATGGAAGGCGCGGGTCGAGCTGGCGGCCCTCTACCGCCTTGTGGCCCTCTACGGCTGGGACGACCTGGTCGACACCCACATCTCCGCCCGGATCCCGGGGCCGGAACACCACTTCCTCCTCAACCCCTACGGCCTGTTCTGGGACGAGATCACGGCCTCGTCCCTGGTCCGCATCGACGTGGACGGGAACATCCTGCAGGACACGCCCTACTTCGTGAACTCGGCGGGCTTCACCATCCACTCGGCGGTGCACATGGCGGTCGAGGACGCCAACTACGTCATGCACCTGCACTCGGAGTACGGCGTCGCCGTCTCGGCGCAGGAAGAGGGCCTGATGCCCCTCAGCCAGTTCGCCCTGACGGTGATCAACAAGGTCGCCTACCACGACTATGAAGGCATCGCCCTGAACCTCGACGAGCGCGAGCGGCTGGTGGCGGACCTCGGCGACAAGCCCCTGATGATCCTGCGCAACCACGGCACCCTGGGCCTGGGCGCGACCGCCGGCGACTGCTTCCGGGCCATGTACAACCTCGAGCAGGCCTGCAAGGTGCAGATCCACGCCCTCACCGCCGGTCGCGACCGGGTGCTGATCGCCCCCAAGGCGGCCCAGGAGGTGGTGCACGAGCAGACGCGGCGGGGGGTCGGCGGGGCCCTGCCCTGGCCCGGCCTCCTGCGCCGGCTGAACCGGCTCAGCCCCGGCTACGACACCTGAGCCCCGGGCAAGCGGGGTGGGCGAGTCCGTCGATGTCGTGATCATCGGCGCGGGGGCCTCCGGGGCCGCCGCGGCCTGGAGCCTGTCGGACACCCGGATGCACATCGTCTGCCTGGAGCAGGGCGACTGGCCCGACCCCTCCCGCTACCCCAGCACGGGCCGGGACTGGGAGCTGCGGGCCATGTCCGAGTTCAGCTTCAACCCCAATGTCCGGCGCAACCCCGGCGACTACCCGATCAACGAGGACAACTCGCCGATCAAGATCGCCAACTTCAACGGCGTCGGCGGCGGGACGGTGCTCTACGCCGGGCACTTCCCCCGCTTCCACCCCTCGGACTTCCGGGTGCGCAGCCTGGACGGCGTGGGCGAGGACTGGCCGATCGACTACGCGACCCTGGAGCCCTTCTACGACCAGAACGACCGGATCATGGGGGTGTCGGGCCTCCGGGGCGATCCGGCCAACCCGCCCAGGCCCGAGCGCATGCGGCCCATCCCCCTGGGGCGGGCCGGCGAGGCGGTGGCGCGGGGCTTCAACGCCATGGGCTGGCACTGGTGGCCGTCGGACAGCACGGTGGCCACGGAGTCGCACGAGGGCCGGGCCCCCTGCATCAACCTGGGCCACTGCCTGCATGGCTGCGCCCAGGGCGCCAAGGCAAGCACCGACATCACCTACTGGCCCCTCGCCCGGCGGGCCGGGGTCGAGGTGCGGACCCGCTGCCGGGTTCGCGAGATCACGACGAATGACGAGGGCATGGCCACGGGCGTGGTCTACTTCGACGCCGAGGGCGTGGAGCGGTTCCTGGGCGCCGAGGTGGTCATCCTGGCCTGCAATGGGATCGGCACTCCGCGCCTGCTGCTGAACTCCCGCTCGAAACGCTTCCCGGAGGGCCTCGCCAACTCCAGCGGACTGGTGGGGCGGAACCTGATGTTCCACCCCTACGCCTACATCGGCGGCGTGTTCGAGACGCCCCTCGACGGCGGTCGCGGACCCTCCAACGCCCTCTGGAGCCAGGAGTTCTACGAGACCGACCTGTCCCGGGGCCACGTGCGGGGCTTCACCTACGAGTTCTCTAGGGGCCAGGGGCCCGTCATGACGGCCCTTTCCGGCATGAACCGGGGCCAGCTGCCCATCGGCGCGGGCCACCACGAGGCCTACCGCCGGCTGCACCAGAGGACCACGGGCATGGTGGCGATCTGCGAGGACCTGCCCGAACTCCACAACCGGGTGACCCTGGACCCCGACCTGAAGGACGCCCACGGCATACCGGCGCCGCGCATCGACTACACCCTGAGCGACAACAGCCGGCGCATGCTGGACTTCGCCGTGGCGCGCGCCGCCGAGGTGCTGAAGGCGGCGGGCGCGGTGGAGGTCTACTCGGAGTCCCCCCTCGCCATCGGCGGCTGGCACCTGATGGGCACGGCCCGGATGGGACGGGACCCGGCGACCTCCGTGGTCAACGAATGGGGCCGCAGCCACGACGTGAAGAACCTCTTCATCATCGACGGGAGCGTCTTCGTCACCTCGGCGGGGGTGAACCCGACCTCGACCATCCAGGCCCTGGCCCTCTACGTCGCCGACGCGATCAAGTCGCGGCTGGCCAACCTGTTCGACTGAGGCCCCGGATGGACGCCCCTCCCCCCCTCGATCCGGCGGAACTGGCCGACCTGGAGGCCCTGGCCGGGGCGATGATCCCGGCCAGCGAGGCGCATGGGGTCCCGGGCGCCGATGACCCGGAGATCCTGGCGGTGATCGCGGCCCATGCGGCCGGCGCACGCGAGGCGCTGGCCCGGCTCGCCGCCGGCCTGGGCGACGGTCCGGGAACCCTCGGGGCCCTCGACCGGGCGGAGCTCGAGGCGCGCCTCGTCCGCTCGGGCGGGCCGGAGGCCGGCGCGGTCTACGCCCTCGTGCTGATGCACTACTACCGGGACGACCGGGTCATGGCCGCCCTGGGCCTGGAGCCCCGCCCCCCCTTTCCCGCCGGCCACCCGCTGGAGGATGGCGACGCCGCCCTGCTGGACCCCGTGCGGGCCCGCGCCCCCTTCTGGCGCCCCGCCTGATCCCGAGGGAGCTCACCGATGCTTCGCCCCCTGACAGACGCCGAGGTCGCCGGACATGTCGCCGACATCGCCCGGGACGGCTACGCCATCCTGCCGGACGCCATCCCCGAGGCCTTCCGCCAGGAGATCCGCGAGGAGCTCGCACGCCTGGAGACGGTGCGGCCCGGCGGCGACATCCCGCCCGCACCCTTCACGGGCCGGGTGACCCGCCGCTGGTTCGACCTCCTGAATGATGGCGAGGTCTGGCAGAGGGTCGCGGTCCATCCCTGGATCCTGCAGATCCTGCCGCACGTGCTGGGAGAGGGCTTCCTGCTGTCGACCATGGGCAGCGCCGTGATCGGTCCCGGCGAGCCGGCCCAGCCCATCCACGTGGATGACGGCGTCTACGCCTTCCCCCGGCCGCATCCGAACCTGGTGTGCAACACCATGTGGGCCCTGACGGACTTCACTGAGGAGACGGGCGCCACCCGCGTCGTTCCGGGCAGCAACGCCTGGGACCACGACCCGGATCCCCGGACGGCCTACGAGACCCTGCCCCTGCTCATGCCGCCGGGCGGCATCGCCTTCGTGGTCGGGACCTGCTTCCACGGCGCGGGCGAGAACCGGTCGGACCGGGACCGCGAGGCCCTGACCATCAACTACTGCAACGGGTCCATGCGCCAGCAGGAGAACCTGATGCTGGCGGTCAGCCCGGGCCGGATGATGACCTTCGCCCCGGAGCTGCAGGACCTGCTCGGCTTCCGGGTCTGCAAGGGCGCCGGGCACATCTTCGCCCAGGATCCCCGGCGGGAGATGCAACGTCATTACGGCGGGACGGACGCCTCCGATCCCTACCTGGAGACGCGGAACAGCCTCCACGCCCGGCGCACGGCCCGGCGCGGAGACTGAACGCGCGCCGGGTCAGGCCTTGCCGCTGAAGAGGCCCTTCACCAGGTTCAGGGCGTCGTCCACCACGCTGCCGTCCTTGTTGGTGTCGAGCATGGCCAGGACATCGCCGAACTGGCCGCCCTGGAGCTTGGACAAGAGACCCGTGACGATGTCGCCGCCGGCGCCGCCGGCGTGACCCTGCAGGGCGGCGACAACGCCGGGCAGGAGGGCGAGGATCTGCGAGACGTCGAGGCCCGAAGACTCGGCGACGCTGGCGGCGATCTTCGAGACGTCCTGCCCCTGGGACAGCTGGCTGAGCACGCCGCCCAGGGCCGCCTGGGCCATGGCCGGATCGATGCCGAGATTGCCGATGGTCTCGGCGAGCGCGGGATTCTTGGCGACGCCCGCGATGATGTCATTGAGGTCCATGTTTCCCCCCGGGAAGTGATGATGATGGCTACCAGCGCCTGACGCGACCCACGTCGACGTGGACGAAGTCAGAGTCCGGGTAATAACCCACGCCTCCCCGCCCCAGCGCAAGGGCTGCGTCGCGCAACCGCGGCAGGGGAACGCCCGAAATGCGGATATCCATCGCCATCCCCTGCATGTGGAGGCTCTTCGTCGCCACGCCGCTGGACCGGGCGTGGAGCGCGGCGTTGGAGGCCGGCGAGCGGTAGCCCGAGATCACCTGCACGGCGTCAGGCTGGCCGAACTGCCCGGCGAGCCCGGCCACGAGGTCGATCAGGCCGGGGGACATGGGATGGACCTCCCCGGTCCGGTGGTCCCTCAGCACCCTGTCGAGGGCCGCCAGGGCGTCGGGAAGATAGCGCCCCGCCTCGAAGTAGGTGGCGGCGACCCGTTCGCCGGTGTGCAGGTTCAGGACCGACAGGCTGCGGGGTGCGCTGGCGGAAGCGGCGGTGGCGCCCAGGGCGGGGGCGGCGAGTCCCAGGCCGGCGGCCAGGACGCGGCGGCGATCGAGCATGCGCCAGTCTCCTCTACGGCCCCCGGGTCGCTGTCTGCCCTCCCGCCGCAGGCATGGCAAGCGCCCCGGCGATCACATTCCCGCAAGGACGGAGGCGAGGCGCGCATCCCAGCCGTAGACGTCGTCAAGGAAGCCCGCCCTTCCGTCGGCGCCGGGCCGGACCGTCCAGTGGACGACGAGCAGGGGTTCCTGCCGGGTGAGGCTGATCCTGAGGGTGGCCCCGGCCGCGAGGTCGGACTTCATCCGGCCACCGCCCCGGCCCTGGGGGCCGAGCAGGAGGTCGGCGAGGACCAGGGGGTTCTCGACCCGCATGCAGCCATGGCTGAGGTGGCGTTCGCTCCGCCGGAAGGCGTCGCGGCCGGGCGTGTCGTGCAGATAGACCCCGAAGGGACTGTTCAGGTCGAACTTGACGAGGCCAAGGGCGCTCTTCGGGCCCGGCTGCTGCTGAAGGCGGCCGCCGATGCGCACGAAGCCGTTCCGGGCGAGGTAGCCCGGGTCGCGCGCGGCCTTGGGAAACAGCTCCTCCCGGGCGATGCGGTCCGGCACGTTCCAGGGCGGGTTGAGGACCACGGAGTGGATCCGGGACTGGAAGATGGGCGTGGGGTCGCGGACCGCGCCGGGAATGACCCGGAAGGCGTGCACGACCCTTCCCTGCCGGTAGAGGGCCCCGACCGCCCCGCCCGTGTCGATCTCGAGGCGGTCCGCGGGCAGGGACCGCGGCAGCCAGCGCCAGCGCTCCATGTTGGCGTCGACCTGGCCGAGGCGCACGGCGGCCGGCACGTTCAGGCGGGCCAGGGTGGCCGGCCCCAGGACCCCGTCGTCCTCGAGGCCGTTGCGCTCCTGCCAGGCGGCGAGGGCCCGGCGCAGGGGCGCGTCGAAGACTTCCGGAGAGACCGTTTCGGGCGGCGCATCGCCCTCGGCCCCGAGGCGACGGCGCAGGGCCGCCACGCCGGGTCCGGCATCGCCCGGACGGAGCCTGAGCCCCGCCGGCAGGACCTCCCAGCCGCCCCGGGCGACGATCCGGCCGTAGTGCAGGCGGGCGCGGGCCAGGCCCGCATAGCGGGCGTCGTCGGGCGACAACCCCGCAAGCCAGGCGGATAGCCGGCCCGTCTCCCGGGCGCGAAGCATCTCGGCGGGAACGTCCCGGGCCGCGGGGGACAGGTCCCAGAGCGGATCGATCGCGGAGGGCCGGACCCCCTGGCTGAGTTCGGCCGAGGCCAGGCGTTCCGCGGCCCGCCAGAGGGCGTCGTCCCCTGCCGCCGGATCCGGTGCAGGCTGTCCGGCCCTGCCGAAGGCCTCGACGATCGCCGCGCGCTCTTCCTTGGACAGGACAAGTCCTTCCGGCGGGGCGGCCCTGGCGCCGGCGCCGGCCAGGGCGAGGACGACGGCGGCGAGGATGAGGTTCAGCTTCATGCCGGGCTCCCGGGGGCGACGGCCCCCCGGCGCGCCCTCGACGCCTCCAGCCTAGGCCTCGCCGGCAGCCGGCGGCAATCCCGGGACAATCCCCGATCCCCCTTCCCACCCGGCGCCATCAGGTGAAGGATGCGGTAAAGCCCCTGGGAGGAGCCCGACATGACCGACGCCCCCGCCGCCATCGCCGGCGAGACCCTGCCCCCGGACACCGACTGGGCGGCGCTCTCCGCCGAGCTGGAGCAGACCCTCCGCCTGCGTTCCATCCCCTTCGCCATGAAGATGTTCGAGGACCGGGCCGAGATGGAGGCCATTCCCCGGATCCGCCGGCCGAGCGCCGTCCACACCCTGGACCAGGTGGTGGGACAGGCCTCGCGCCTCGGCTGGACGGTGGGCGTCACGGCGGAAGACCTGGTCGGCGCCCAGTGCCGGGCGGTGGTGGGCCTCGGCGGCGCCAAGACCGACGACTGGCGCTCGGGCCGGCACATGAAGGGGGTCTGGTTCGAGGACGAGGCCGGAGCGGCGGCGCACCAGGCGGCCATGCACTGCGTGCCGGACGGCCAGTTCGAGGCCCTGGCGGTCTCGCCCCTGGCCAGCGGCCGGCTGGGGACCCCGGACATCGCGCTCTTCTACGCCACCCCGGGCGCGATGATGTACTTCATCAACGGCCTGCAGTGGTCCGGCTACAAGCGCTTTGACTGGGGCGTGGTCGGCGAGTCCGCCTGCGCCGACTCCTGGGGCCGCGCCCTGACCACGCGGACGCCGAGCCTGTCCATCCCCTGCTTCGCAGAGCGGCGCTATGGCGGCGTCCTCGACGACGAGATGCTGATGGCGACACCCCCGGAATACCTGCTCAAGGCCCTGGCCGGCATGAAGGCCCTGGCGCGCAACGGCTTCCGCTATCCCTTCCCGCAGTATGGCGTGCAGCAGGACGTCCGCGCCGGCATGGCGGTCAGCTACGGCAAGGACTGAGACGGGGGGTCAGGCGCGCCGGCGCAGGACGTTCACGGCGAAGCCGCCGACCGTGGCCGAAAAGCCGCCGGCCAGGATGGCCGCCACAAGGAGGCCGGACAGGCCGGGAAGGACCCCGAGGCCTGGCGAGAGGGCCGCCACGAGGCCGGCGCCGCCCACACCCCCGAGGGCGCCGAGGAAGGCCGTGCCAAGGGGCCCCGTGTCCGCCAGCCGGAGCAGGTTGGACGCCACGCATCCGCCGACAATCCCGCCGACGACCTGGACGACCAGAACGAGAAAACCCGTCCCCATCCGCTTGCCCCCCGCAAAAGTGAACGATCCTTAACCAGTAAGTCCACAGCAGACCGCGAGGGTCAATCCGGGCTCACCGGCTTGTGATCAGGTGAACAGGTCGCCATAGGTCTGCCGGAGCAGGTTCTTCTGAACCTTGCCCATGGCGTTTCTGGGCAGGGCGTCGACGAAGACAATGCGCTTGGGGGTCTTGTAGCCGGCGAGGCGGCTGCGGAGGGACGCGATGAGGGCCGCCTCATCCCCCTCCCCCTCGACCACGGCGACCACGCCCTCGCCGAAGTCCGGATGGGGCGCGCCGATGACGGCGCTCTCGCGCACGCCGGGCTCCTCGTCGAGGAGGAGCTCGACCTCCTTCGGATAGACATTGTAGCCGCCCGAGATGATCAGGTCCTTGGCGCGCCCGGAGATCCAGAGCCGGCCATCGGGGTCCAGACGCCCGACGTCGCCGGTGATGAAGAAGCCGTCCTCGCGGAAGGACTCGGCGGTCTTTTCCGGCATTTCCCAATAGCCGAGGAAGACGCTGGGACCGCGGATTTCGATGACGCCGGTCTGCTCGCCCCCGCCGATGCGCAGCTCCACGCCCGGGAGTGGGTAGCCGACCGATCCCGGCAGGCGATCGCCGTCCAGCGGGTTGGTGGTGATGATCACGGCCTCGCTCATGCCGTAGCGCTCGAGGATCCGGTGGCCGGTGCGCGCCTCGAAGGCGACGAAGGCGCTTTCCAGCAGGGGCGCCGAGCCGCTGATGAACAGCCGCATGTGCGCCGTCGCTTCCCGTGTCAGGCCCGGATGGGCCAGCAGGCGGGTGTAGAAGGTGGGCACGCCCATCATCACGGAGGCACCCTTGAGGCCCTCGAGCACGGCCGCCTCGTCGAAGCGGTTCAGCCAGACCATGGGGCAGCCGGACAGGAAGGCGCAGTGCAGGGCCACGAAGAGGCCGTGGACGTGGAAGATGGGCAGGGCGTGCAGCAGGACGTCGTCCCGCGAGAAGCCCCAGGCCGAATGCAGGGCCAGGGCGTTGGCCGCCAGGGCGCCGTGGGTCAGCATGGCCCCCTTGGAGCGGCCCGTGGTGCCGCTGGTGTAGATGATGGCGGCGAGGTCGGAGGCCGACCTTGGCTCCACCCCGTGGTCAGGCTCCAGGTCCGCCGCCTCGCGCAGGAAGGCCTGGGCGTCCTGGAGGAAGACCGCCGGCTCGGCGTCCCTGAGGAAGTAATCGACCTCGGCCGGCGTGTAGGCGGCGTTGAGGGGCAGGAAGACCGCGCCGATGCGCAGGGTGGCGAGGTAGATGACGACGGCCTCGATGGACTTCTCGACCTGGAGGGCCACCCGGTCTCCCGGCCGGACGCCCCGGCCCCGGAGGGCCGCCGCCACCCGCGCGGTCAGCTGCTCCAGCTCGCCATAGGAGACCGCCGGCCCGCCGGGCGGCCGGAAGGCGTGGCGGCCGCGGTCGGCAGGAAATCCCGCAGCCAGGAGGCTATAGAGATTGTCGGACATGGTCTCCTCCCCTTGGCCGGACCGATTCCGCCGGTAGCACGCCCCCCGGCGGCCTCCCAGTCCCTTCGGGACAGGCCAGCCCCGAGGCGGCCTGCGGCGACGGGGATTGACCCCCTCACCCGGCTTCGCCGGGAGCTCCCCCTTGGGGGAGCAATTG
>JAPOKE010000045.1 GCA_029977805.1 Phenylobacterium parvum
CCGCCGGGGCCGCCACAGCGGTCGCCGCCGCCGCGGGCGCGGCCTCCTGTGCGAGGACCGGGGTCGCCAGCGGCGCCCCGGCGAGGGTGGCCGCGAGCACCAGCCCGGCCAGCCCCTTGAACTTGAACCCGTTCATTTGGTGTTCCTTCCTGGAGGGATCAGAGCGCGGAGGCGCCGGTTTCGCCGGTGCGGATCCGCACGGCGTCGGCGACGTCGATGACGAAGATCTTCCCGTCGCCGATCTTGCCTGTGGACGCGGCGGTCTTGATGGTCTCGACGACCCCCGCCGCAGCGGCGTCATCGACCACCGCCTCGAGCTTCACCTTGGGGATGAAGTTCACCTGGTATTCGGCGCCCCGATAGATTTCGGTCTGCCCCTTCTGACGTCCGTAACCCTTGACTTCCGTGATCGTCAGCCCCTCGACGCCGGACGACACGAGGGCCTCTCGCACGTCATCCAGCTTGAAGGGCTTCACGATCGCCATGATCAGTTTCATCCCGTCGCTCCCGCTCTGTTCCCGGTGGAACGGCCCGCGCCGCACGGGGCGGCCGGAACCTGAGGGCAGGCTAGGACGCGACGCGGCCGCCAGGGACGTCGGGCGCCGAAAAAACAGGCGCTGACCGGTCGAAGGTCAAAAAACAGGCGCCCTACGTCTGCGCTTGGTCTGAATCCGGGCGCCGGAGCGCCCTTCGCCGGGTCCCCGGGCGCAGGCGCGCGGCCAGCGATCACGAGCGCGTGATCCCCTCCGCCTCTGCGGCCTGCCCGATAGCCACGCCTGCCGGGCTGGACTAAATCGGCGCGCCGGCGCCGTCCGGCGCTGTTCACGCCAGTCCCTGAAGGCCGCCATGACCAAGCTCCCCCTCGCGATCGCCGCCGTCTTCCTGTCCGCCGGCGTCGCCGCCGCCCAGACCCCTGCCGCGTCCCCGGCGCCCGTCGCCGCCGTCGCCCCGGCCGCGCCCCCCGTGACCCCCGCCGGCGACGTCATCGAAACCCTCAAGGCCTCGGGTCGTTTCTCGACCTTCCTCAAGGCGTCCGACCTGGTCGGCCTGACGGCCTTCGTGAAGGGGCTGCCTGCGGTGACCGTCCTCGCGCCGAGCGACGCCGCCTTCGCCCAGCTCCCCGCCGGCGAGGTCGACCGGCTCCTGGCCCAGGCCAACCGGGCCGAACTGCAGAAGCTGGTGCTCCGGCACCTGATCAACGCCCGGGTCCCCTTCGAGACCTTCAAGGGGGCCGAGACGAGTGCGCCCACCCTGGGCGGCGAGACCGTGAAGCTCGCTGGGGACGAACCGCCCACGGTCGGGGGAGCTCCGGTGTCGCAGGTCGACGTGAACGCGACCAATGGCGTCGTGCATGTCCTGGACCGGGTGATCACCGCGCCCGCGGCCTGACCGGCGGGGGCGAACTCCTCCGGCGCGCTTGAAGCGGGGGGCCGCCGGCCCTATGGTCCGCGCTTGTTTTTGCGCCTGCGAAGCCTGCCCCATGCCCTCTGAAAAACCGCTGTCTTTTCAGGCCTTGATCCTGAAGCTCCACGACTACTGGAGCCGCCAGGGCTGCGTGATCCTTCAGCCCCATGACGTGGAGGTCGGGGCGGGCACCCTGCACCCCGCGACGGTTCTGCGCGCGCTCGGCCCGCGCCCCTGGAGGGCGGCCTATGTCCAGCCCTCGCGCCGGCCCGGCGACGGGCGCTACGGCGAGAACCCGAACCGCCTGCAGCACTACTACCAGTACCAGGTCATCCTGAAGCCCAACCCGGACAACCTCCAGGAGCTCTACCTCGGCAGCCTGGACGCCATCGGCCTCGACACCCGGCTGCACGACATCCGCTTCGTCGAGGACGACTGGGAGAACCCGACCGTCGGCGCCTGGGGCCTCGGCTGGGAGGTCTGGTGCGACGGGATGGAGGTCACCCAGTACACCTACTTCCAGCAGGTGGGCGGACTGGACGTCTCGCCGGTCGCCGGCGAGCTCACCTACGGGCTGGAGCGGCTGGCCATGTACCTCCAGGGCGTGGACCGGTTCGACCAACTGGCCTTCAATGACCCGGACGGGCCTCTGCCCATGACCTATGGCGACGTCTTCCTGGAGAACGAACGCCAGCAGTCAGAGGCCAACTTCCATCTCTACGACGTGGCGACGCTCAAGCGTCAGTTCGAGGACATGGAGGCCCAGGTCCCGCGGCTCCTGCAGGGGCGGGGTCCCCAGGGGCAGGCGACGGTCCTGCCGGCCTACGACCATGTCCTGAAGGCCAGCCACCTGTTCAACCTGATGGACGCCCGCGGCGCCATCGCCGTGGCCGAGCGGCAGAGCTACATCGGCCGGATCCGGGACCTGACCAAGATGTGCGCAGAGGCCTGGGTCGCGAACGAGGGCGGAAACCGCCCGGCGGTGGAGGCCTGAAATGCCCCAGCTGCTGATCGAGCTCTTCTCCGAGGAAATCCCTGCGCGGATGCAGGCCCAGGCCGCCCGCGACCTGGACCGGATGGTCCGCGAGCGCCTCGCCGCCGCCGGCCTCGAGCCCAAGTCCCTGCGCGCCTTCGCCGGGCCCCGCCGGCTGACCCTGGTCGCCGAAGGCCTCGCCGCCGCCCAGCCCGACCGCCGCGAGGAGCGCAAGGGGCCGCGGACCTCCGCGCCCGAAGCCGCGCTGGAGGGTTTCCTGCGCTCCACCGGCCTGACCCGCGACCAGCTGGTCGAGCGTGACGGGGTCTGGTTCGCGGAGCTCAGCGCTGCGGGGCGTCCGACCGCCGAGGTCATCGCCGGGATCGTCCCGGAGGTGGTCCGCAGCTTCCCCTGGCCCAAGTCCATGACCTGGGGCACGGGATCCCTGCGCTGGGTCCGGCCGCTCAAGCACATCCTCTGCCTGTTCGACGGGGCCCTCGTGCCCTTCGACGTGGATGGGGTTCCCTCGGTCGACTTCACCCTCGGCCATCGCTTCATGGCGCCTGCCCGGCCCTTGAGGGTGCGCACCTTCGCCGCCTATCGCTCCGGCCTTGAGAAGCGCTTCGTCATGCTCGATCCCGAGGAGCGCAAGCTCAGGATCGTCGCCGAGGCCCGGCGCCTCTGCGCCGACCGCGGGCTGGAGCTGGTCGAGGACTCCGGCCTGCTCGACGAGGTCGCCGGCCTGGTCGAATGGCCCGTCCCGGTCCTTGGCGACATGGATCCCGACTTCCTGTCCCTGCCGCCCGAGGTCATCCGGACCTCCATGCGCAACCACCAGAAGTACTTCGCGGTCCGGGACCCGGCGACGGGCCGGCTCGCCCCGCACTTCATCACGGTCTCGAACATCCAGGCGCCTGACGGCGGCGCGGCCATCGCCGCCGGCAACGCCAAGGTCCTTTCCGCCCGTCTCTCCGACGCCCGGTTCTTCTGGGACGAGGACCGCAAGGTCACCCTGGAGTCCCGGCTGGAGAAGCTGAAGGCCGTGACCTTCCACGCCCGCCTCGGCGCCCTGGCCGAGCGCGTCGAGCGACTGGAGCACCTGGCCGTCGCCCTTTCGCCCCGTGTGGGCGCCGATCCGGCCAAGGCCGCCCTCGCGGCGCGCCTCTGCAAGGCGGACCTGACCACGGGCATGGTGGGCGAGTTCCCGGAGCTTCAGGGCCTGATGGGCGGCTACTACGCCCTTGAGGAAAAGCTGACGCCGGTGACCGCCGAGGCGATCCGCGACCACTACCGCCCGGTGGGCCCCTCGGATGAGGTCCCGGACCGCCCCGTCACCATGGCGGTGGCCCTGGCCGAAAAGCTGGACACCCTGACGGCCTTCTTCGCGATCAACGAGAAGCCGACCGGCTCGCGGGATCCCTACGCCCTGCGGCGGGCCGCCCTCGGCGTGATCCGGATCCTGCTGACCTCCGAGGTCCGTGCGCCCGTGCGCGAGCTGGTGGGCGACTGGTACCGGTCGCTTCGCTGTTTCGTCGACCCGGGACGGGCCCTCTACGCCTCCACCCGGCGCACGACGGGCTACCTGGGGCCGCGGCCGCGCGAGGACTCGGAAGTCTTCCAGACCTATGTCGAGGAATTCGAGGCGGCCCTGCTGGAGGGCGAGCCGATGGTCGTGGCGATCGACGCCGATTTCGACATCCGCTTCGACCGCAGCGCCTCCGCCGGCGAGGCCCCGGAGGGCGAGGTCCTCTATCGCTTCCGGCCCTATCCGGAGGTGTCGGCCGAGGTCCTCGACTTCCTGGCCGAGCGGCTGAAGGTCTCCCTGCGCGAGCAGGGGCGCCGGCATGACCTCGTCGACGCGGTCTTCGCCCTGGGGGATGACGACCTTGTCCGGATCAACGCCCGGGTCCAGGCCCTGTCCGACTTCCTGACCACCGAGGATGGCGCCAATCTCCTGGCCGGCTATCGCCGGGCCACCAACATCCTCAAGGCCGAGGAGAAGAAGGGGCCGCTGCCCTCGGGCCCGGCCGCCGTCCTGCCCGACGCCCCGCCTGAGGAGACGGCCCTGGTGGCCGCCGTCGCCGCGGCCGCCCCGAAGGTCGCCGAGCTTTCCGACGCCGAGGACTTCGCCGGCGCCATGCGGGCCCTGGCGGGCCTGCGCGCGCCGGTCGACGCCTTCTTCGAGAAGGTCCTGGTCAACGCCGAGGCCCCGGAGGCCCGGGAGAACCGCCTGAAACTTCTGGCGCAGGTCCGCGCCGCCATGGCTGAAGTCGCCGACTTCAGCCTGGTCAACGGCTAGGGGAGGGCGCATGCCCGGTCAGACGCGTTGGGTCTACGCCTTCGGGGGCGGGAAGGCCGAGGGGGACGCCTCCATGCGCAACCTCCTGGGCGGCAAGGGCGCCAACCTGGCGGAGATGTCGGCCCTCGGGCTGCCGGTCCCCCCCGGCTTCACCATCACGACCGAGGCCTGCAACCACTTCTACGCGAACGACAGGTCCTACCCGCAGGACCTTGAAGCCCAGGTCGAGGCGGCCCTGGCGGGCGTCGAGGCCCTGACCGGCAAGCGGTTCGGGGATCCGGCGGCGCCCCTCCTGGTCTCGGTCCGCTCGGGTGGCCGGGCCTCCATGCCCGGCATGATGGACACCGTCCTGAACCTGGGCCTCAACGATGCGACGGCCGAGGGCCTCGCCGCCCTCGCCGGCGACCGTCGCTTCGCCCTCGATTCCTACCGGCGCTTCATCCAGATGTACTCGAACGTGGTGCTGGGCCTGGACCATCACCTGTTCGAGGAGATCCTCGACAACCACAAGGACCGGCTCGACGTCACCGTCGACACCGCCCTGTCCGCCGCGGACTGGGAAAAGGTCGTCGCCGACTACAAGGCCGCCGTTGAGGAAGAGCTGGGCGAGCCCTTCCCCCAGGATCCCAAGGCCCAGCTCTGGGGCGCGGTCGGCGCCGTCTTCGCCAGCTGGATGAACGAGCGCGCCAAGTTCTACCGGCGCATGCACGACATCCCGGAGAGCTGGGGCACGGCCGTCAACATCCAGGCCATGGTGTTCGGCAACATGGGCGACTCCTCGGCGACGGGGGTGGCCTTCACCCGCAACCCGTCCACGGGGGAGAACCGGCTTTACGGGGAGTTCCTGATCAACGCCCAGGGCGAGGACGTGGTGGCGGGAATCCGCACCCCCCAGGCCCTGACCCGCGCCGCGCGCGAGGAGATGGGCGACCGGGCGCCCTCGATGGAGGAGGCCCTCCCGGAGGTCTTCGCCCAGTTCCGGGCGGTGGTGGAGCGGCTCGAGCGGCACTACCGCGACATGCAGGACGTGGAGTTCACGGTCGAGCAGGGCCGGCTCTACATGCTGCAGACCCGCAACGGGAAGCGCACCGCCAAGGCCGCCCTGAAGATGTCGGTCGACATGGCCTCCGAGGGCCTGATCAGCCGGGAGGAAGCGGTCATGCGGGTCGATCCGGCCAGCCTCGACCAACTCCTGCACCCCACCATCGACCCCGCCAGCCCCCGCGACGTCGTCGCGACCGGCCTGCCGGCCTCTCCGGGGGCGGCCACGGGCGTGGTCGTCTTCGACGCCGACGAGGCCCAGCGCCGGGGCGGCGCCGGCGAGGCGGTGATCCTCGTCCGCGAGGAGACCAGCCCCGAGGACATCCACGGCATGCATGCGGCCCGCGGCATTGTCACGGCGCGCGGCGGCATGACCAGCCACGCCGCCGTGGTCGCCCGCGGCATGGGGCGGCCCTGCGTCTCGGGCGCCGGGGACATCCGGATCGACGAGAAGGCCGGTGTCTTCCATGTTCGCGGCCGGAGCATCCGGGCGGGCGAGGTCGTCACGGTGGATGGCAGCCGCGGGGATGTGCTGGCCGGCGCGGTCCAGATGATCGAGCCCGAGCTGACCGGCGACTTCGCCACCCTCATGGGATGGGCCGACGGCTTCCGGCGCCTGAAGGTCCGGGCCAATGCGGAGACCCCGCTGGACGCGCGCACCGCGCGCCAGTTCGGCGCCGAGGGCATCGGCCTGTGCCGGACCGAGCACATGTTCTTCGACGACCAGCGCATCCAGGCCGTCCGCGAGATGATCCTGGCGGACGACGAAACCGGCCGGCGCGCGGCCCTGGCGAAGATCCTGCCCATGCAGAAGGCCGACTTCGTCGAGATCTTCACCATCATGGAGGGGCTGCCGGTCACCATCCGGCTCCTTGATCCGCCCCTGCACGAGTTCCTGCCCCAGACCGAGGAGGACGTCCGCGCCGTGGCCGAGGCCGGGGGCCTGGACGCCGACAAGCTCTGGAGGCGGGTCCGCGAGCTTCACGAATCCAACCCGATGCTGGGCCATCGGGGCTGTCGCCTCGGCATCTCCTATCCCGAGATCTACGAGATGCAGGTCCGGGCCATCTTCGAGGCCGCCTGCGAGATCGCCGGCGCCGGACACACCGCGCCGATCCTCGAGATCATGCATCCCCTGGTGGCCAAGGGCGAGGAGATGCGGTTCCTCCGCAACCTGACCGACCGGGTGGCGAGGGCCGTCCTGGACGAGCGGTCACAGGCGCTGGAGTACGCGGTCGGGACCATGGTCGAGCTGCCCCGCGCCGCCCTTCGCGCCGCCGACCTGGCGGAATCGGCCGAGTTCTTCTCCTTCGGCACCAACGACCTGACCCAGACCACCTTCGGCATCAGCCGCGACGACTCCGGCCGGTTCCTGACCGCCTACCTGGAGAAGGGCATCTTCGAGAAGGACCCCTTCGTCAGCCTCGACCAGGAAGGCGTCGGCGACCTTATCCGCATCGCGGCGGAGCGCGGTCGGTCGGTCCGTCCCGGCGTGAAGCTCGGCATCTGCGGCGAGCACGGTGGTGATCCGGCCTCCATCCAGTTCTGCGAGGCCATCGGCCTCGACTATGTCAGCTGCTCGCCCTTCCGCACGCCCATCGCCCGCCTCGCGGCGGCCCAGGCGGCCCTCGGCGAGCGCGAGAAGGACCGCTAGGTCCGGACCGGGGGAGGGGATCGCTTGACCCGTTTCGATCCGGAAGCCGCCACGGCGGCCTATCTGGGAGCCCTCGGCCCGGAGGCCCATGCCCGCGCCACGGCCTACACCCAGGGCGGGCACTGGCTCATCCTGTGGACGGCGGTGATCGGGGTGGCGGCCTACTGGCTCGTCCTGCGCTCGGGCGTACTCGTCGGGATCCGCAGCCGCCTTGAAGCCCGCGGTCTTGGGCCCGTCCGCATCAGCGCCCTCGTCCTCGGCGCAGCGCTCCTCGCAGAGACGGCCCTCAACCTGCCCTGGGTCGTGTGGTCCGACTGGGCCCGGGAAAAGGCCTACGGCATGACCAGCCAGCCTCTCGGGGGGTGGCTGGGCGACTATGTGCTCTACGCCCTGATCGCCCTCGTGGCCTCGCTCGTGATGATGAGCTGCGTCTACGCCCTCATCCGGCGGTCGCCGCGCTGGTGGTGGGCCTGGTCCGGGGGGCTGGTCAGCGTCTTCTTCGTGGTGTCGATGGTGCTTGCGCCGGTCTTCATCGAACCCCTCTTCAACCGCTTCGACCCGGCGCCCCCCGGCCCGGTGCGGGACGCCGTGGCGGAACTCGCCCGGGCCAACGGCGTGCCGGCTGACCGCATCTTCATCTACGACGGCTCGCGCCAGTCCAACCGCTACACCGCCAACGTCTCGGGCCTGGTGGGCAGCGCCAGGATCGCGATGAGCGACGTCATGTTCAAGAAGGACGCCGACATCGCCGAGGTCCGCGCGGTGGTGGGCCACGAAATGGGCCACTACGTCCTTGGCCATGTCTGGCGGAATGCGCTGTTCCTGTCGGTCATGGCGATCGTCGCCCTCTTCCTGGTCGACCGCCTGTTCCCGGTGGCCGCCAGGCTCCTGGGCGCCCGGGGCGTGAAGGGGCTGTCGGATCCCGCGGGCTATCCGGTCGTCGGGGCGATGATCGTGGTCCTCAGCCTTGTCGGGAACCCCCTGGCCGCCAGCTTCACCCGCTGGGCGGAGGCCGAGTCCGACCGCTTCTCCCTGGAGCGGGTCCGCGAGCCCGACGGCCTTGCCCGCGCCCTTGTGAAGACGATCGAATACCGGGCGGCCACTCCCGGTCGCCTCGAGGAAATCCTGTTCTATACCCACCCGTCGGTGGGCTCGCGGGTGCGCCGGGCCATGGAGTGGAAGGCCGCCCAGCAGGCGGCGTCCCGCCGGGAGCCGATGACCGTCACCCTCGTGCGCCCGGACGCCGTCCAGCCCTGAGCGGCGGTTTGCGAAGAACGCCAACCGGGCGTCGGCCCGGACCCGCGGGCGTGAGGTTACCCACCCTCCGCCTTCCGGGCGGAAGGAGGCCGGCGGTGCGTCAGCGCTTGCGGACGAAGACCGTGCCCGCCGAGTACCCCGCCCCGAAGGAACAGATCAGCCCCGTCTCACCCGATGCGAAGTCCTCGTGGGACCGGTGGAAGGCGATGATCGAGCCCGCCGACGAGGTGTTGGCGAATTCGTCGAGGATGATGACGTTTTCCTCGGGGGTCGGGTCGCGGCCCAGGACCCGGCGGCCGATCAGGTCGTTCATGTTGATGTTCGCCTGGTGCAGCCAGAGGCGCTTCAGGGCGGCAGGGTCGAGGCCCAGGTCCGCGGCGTGGGTCACGATCATCTCGGAGACCATGGGCACCACCTCGCGGAAGACCTTGCGGCCCTCCTGGACGAAGAGCTTGTCAGCGGCGCCTTCGCTGCCCGGCGCGGTGCGGTTCAGGAAGCCGAAGTTGTTGCGGATGTTGTTCGAGAACACCGTCTTGAGCCGCGTGCCCAGGATGTCCCAGCCCCCGCTGGCCTGGTCGGCGCGCTCGACGATGACCGCGGTGGCCACGTCGCCGAAGATGAAGTGGCTGTCCCGGTCGCGGAAGTTCAGGTGGCCCGAGGTGATCTCGGGGTTGACCACCAGCACGGCCCGGGCCGAGCCGGTGGCGATGTAGTCGGCGGCGGTCTTGATGCCGAAGGTCGCCGAGGAGCAGGCGACGTTCATGTCGAAGCCGAAGCCCTCGATGCCGAGGGCCTGCTGGATCTCGATGGCCATGGCCGGATAGGCGCGCTGCATGTTCGAGGCGGCGCAGACCACGGCGTCGATCTGGGAGGCGTCCTTGCCCCAGCGGGAGATGGCGTCCTTCGCCGCCGCCACGCCGATCTCGGCCATGACCGACAGATCGTCGTTGGACCGCTCGGGGATCAGGGGATGCATGACCTCCGGGTCGACGACGCCGGACCGGTTCATCACATAGCGCGACTTGATGCCCGAGGCCTTCTCGATGAACTCCACCGAGGACGGGGCCAGGGCCTCCATCTCGCCGGCGGCGATCTCCGCGGCGTGCCGTGTGTTGTGGATTTCCACGAAGGCGTTGTAGGCCTCGACCAGCTCGGCGTTGGTGACCCGCTCGGCGGGGGTGAAAAGGCCGGTGGCCGCGATGACCGCTGCGTGCAAGATGTCTCTCCGCTCCGATCCGGGTCCATCAGGACCGGGGCGTCCTGAATAGCACGGCCATGCAGGTCGGGAAGAGCGCGGGAGGAGCCATGGCGCCGGAACTGGGCCTGATCGAGGGCTATTACGGGATCCCCTGGGACTGGGCCGCGCGCGAACGCGTCATGCGGCGGCTGGCGGCGGCGGGCTACGGCTTCTTCATGTACGCCCCCAAGGCCGACGCCTTCCTGAGACGGCGCTGGCGCGAGACGCCGCCGGAGGCGGAAGCCAAGTCCCTGGCCGGCTTCGCCGCCGCCTGCCGGGACGCGGGAGTCCGCTTCGGGGTCGGCCTCAGCCCCTTCGAGGTCTGGCGGGACTTCGGCGCCGGGACCCAGGCGGCCCTGGCGGACAAGCTGGCCTTCCTGGATGACCTGGGCGTCCAGGACCTCGGCATCCTCTTCGACGACATGCGCGGCGACCTGCCCGGACTGGCCCAGGCGCAGGTCGACATCGTCCACTGGATCGCCGGCCGCACCCGGGCGTCGCGGATCGTCTTCTGCCCGACCTACTATTCGGATGACCCGGCCCTGGACATGGGCTTCGGGGTGCGGCCGGAAGGCTATCTCGAGGCGCTGGGCGCGGCGCTTGACCCGCGTATCGAGGTGTTCTGGACCGGGGAGGAGGTCTGCAGCCGGGCCTATGGCGTCCGCCACCTGGAACGGGTCGCGGACCAGCTCCGGCGCCGGCCCTTCCTGTGGGACAACTACCCGGTCAACGACGGCCCGCGGATGTCGCCCTTCCTCTACCTCAGGGCCTTCACCGGTCGCCCGGCCGCCATCGGACCCCACCTGTCCGCCCATGCCGTCAATCCGGCGCTCCAGCCGGAACTGACCCTGCTGCCGGCCCTGACCCTTCCCGAGAGCTACCGGCTTGGGGACGACTACGACTACGGCGCCGCCCTGGCGGCTTCGGCCCGGGAGGTCCTGGGGCCGGACCTCGCCGACCTGGTCCGCCGGCACGTGATCCTGCTGAACGATACGGGCCGCGACCGGATGGACCCCGCCGTCCGCGACCGCCTGAGGACGCGCTACGCCGAGTTTGACCACCCGGCGGCCCGGGAGATCGTCGACTGGCTGGACGGGAAGTGGGTGATGACCCGGGACATGATGAACGCCGATCACTGACCGGCGGCGAGCGCCTCCAGGCGGGCCAGGTGCGGCGCTCGCGCGTCCGCGCTCCAGAAGGCGCCTTCCAGGCTGTTGCGCGCCAGGGTGACCAGGTCGGCCCGGTCCAGCCCCACCGCCCGGGCGGTCTGCACCCAATTGTCGAGGAGATATCCGCCGAAATAGGCTGGATCGTCGGAGTTGACGGTCGCCCTGAGGCCCAGTTGTAGCATCCGCTTCAGGGGGTGCGCCTCCAGGGAAGGCGCCACGCACAGCTTGAGGTTCGACAGGGGGCAGACGGTCAGGACCTGGCCCTCCCGGGCCAGTCGCGCGGTCAGGGCCTGATCCTCCAGGGCCCGGTTGCCATGGTCGATCCGGTCTACGTGCAGCAGGTCGAGCGCCTCCTCGACATAGGCGGGAGGTCCTTCCTCTCCCGCGTGGGCGACACGCTTCAGCCCCCGCTCGCCCGCGGCGCGGAAGACCTCCCGGAAACCCGAGGGCGGAAAGCCGGCCTCGGAGGAATCCAGCCCCACGCCGAGCAACCGGTCCAGCCAGGGCTCCGCCTCCTGGAGGGTCTGCAGGGCGGCTTCTTCCGGCAGGTGGCGCAGGAAGCAGAGGATCAGCCCAGAGGACAGGCCGAACTCGGCCTCGGCGGCGGCCATGCCCGAGAGCAGCCCCTCGATCGCCACCCGGAAGGGCAGGCCCCGGTCGGTGTGGGTCTGCGGGTCGAAGAAGATCTCGCAGCGCACCGCGCCGTCCGCCGCCGCCCTTCGGAAGTAGGCGAGGGCGAGGTCGTGGAAGTCTTCCTCGGTGAGGAGGACGGCGGCCCCCTGGTAGTAGATGTCGAGGAAGTCCTGAAGGCGCGTGAAGCTGTAGGCGGCCCGCACGTCCTCGACGCTGGCGAAGGGCAGGGCGACGCGGTTCCGGCGCGCCAGGTCGAACATCATCTCCGGCTCCAGCGAGCCCTCGACATGCATGTGGAGCTCGGCCTTGGGCAGGCGGCGGATAAAGTCGGTCAGGGCGTCCATGGGGTCAGGACAGCGCGGACCGGCCGCCGCCGTCAAGCCACAGGTCCCGGCTTGCTTGACGCTGCCTGCGGCTTGCCCGAGTCTTGGCCAGGGAGGACCGCCGCCATTTCGCTTTCCGCCATTCTGACTGGCCTGATCCCCTCGGGGATCGCCGTCCTCGTGCTGGGCGGCCTCGCCGCCCTGGCCCGCATCACGCGTCCGGCGCCGCCCCTCGACGAGGCGTCCGCGCGCACCCTGCTGGCCGATGACTATCCCGAGGCGCAGGTCGACCGCGTCTGGCTGGCGGCGGACGGGTCAGCGGCCCTGGCGCGGTCCGGCGACCGGGCCCTCTTCCTCTTCCGCCTGGGCGACGCCTGGGTGGCCCGGGACCTGTCCTGGGCCCAGGCCGTCTCCGCCCCGGTCCGACAGGGCCGGCTTTGGCTGCCCCTTCCCGGGGTCAGTCCGCGCCTCGCCCGCCCCGCCCTGGCCGGATGGCCCCCGGAGACCGCCTGATGCTGGAAGCCCCCTTCGACCCGGTCAAGCTGGCCGTCCCCTTCTTTATCCTCGCCATCGTCCTTGAGATCGCCCTCGGGCGGCTGCATGTCGCGAAGGCGGAGTACGAGGCGCGGGACACCCTGGCCTCCCTCGGCATGGGCCTCTTGCGGGGCATCCCCCTGCTGCTGACCGCCGGGATCGCCTTCGGGGCCATGGTCTGGGTGTGGGAGCACCGCATCTTCACCATTCCCTTCACCGCCTGGTGGGGCTGGGTGGCGATCTTCTTCCTCGAGGACCTGGTCTATTACGCCTTCCACCGGATCAGCCATGAACGGCGGTTCTGGTGGGCGGCCCACGTCAACCACCACTCCTCGCAGCACTACAACCTGTCCACCGCCCTGCGGCAGACCTGGACGGGCGGGATCACGGGGACCTGGGCGCTCTGGCTCCCCCTGGCCTTCCTCGGCTTCTCGCCGGCCCAGATCGCCATCCAGCAGGGGATCAGCCTCGTCTACCAGTTCTGGATCCACACCGAGGCGGTGGGCCGCATGCCGCGCTGGTTCGAGGCGGTCTTCAACACGCCTTCGCACCACCGGGTGCACCATGCGCGCAATCCGCGCTACCTCGACCGGAACTACGCCGGGATCCTGATCATCTGGGACAGGATGTTCGGCACCTTCCAGGCCGAGCTGGACGAGGAGAAGCCGCGCTACGGGCTGATCCGCAACCTGGGGACCTTCAACATCCTGACCGTGGCCTTCCACGAGTGGATCGCCATTGCGCGGGACCTGGCCTCCGCCCGGTCGCTCAGGGAAGTGGGCGGCTATCTCTTCGGTCCTCCGGGCTGGAGCCCGGACGGCAGCCGGGACACCAGCGAGAGCCTTCGCGCCCGCTGGGCCGCACGCCAGGCCGCCGCCTCGACGCCTGCGGAGTAAGCTAGAGCCGTACGAGCATTTTCCCGGCGTTGCGTCCCTCGAACAGGCCGATCAGGGCCTCCGGCGCGCGCTCGAAACCTTCGAGGATGGTCTCCTGGTAGCGGATCTGGCCGGACTTGAGCCAGCCGGTCATGTCCGACTGGAACTGCTCCTGGAGGTGGGGGAAGTCGGAGGCCACGAAGCCCTCCATTCGCATCCGGCCGTAGATCATCACGGACAGGTTCCGGACGCCCTCGCGGTCGCCGTTGTAGGTCGAGATCATTCCGCAGACGGCGATACGGCCGCGCAGGTTCATGCAGGCCAGGGCGGCGTCGAGATGGGCCCCGCCGACATTCTCGAAGTAGACGTCGATCCCCTTGGGCGCCGCGGCGCGGAGGGCGCTCCGGAGGTTCTCGGCCCGGTAGTTGATGGCGGCGTTGAGGCCCGCCTCCTCGAGCAGCCAGCGCTTCTTGTCCTCCGAGCCCGTGGAGCCGATCACGTAGCAGCCCTTGATCCGGGCGATCTGGGCGGCCACCGAGCCGACGGCGCCGGCGGCGGTGGAGACGAAGACCTGCTCGCCATCCTTCAGGGCGCCGGTCTCCAGGAGGCCGCCATAGGCGGTGATCCCGGTGCCGCCCAGGGCGTGCATGTAGACGCTGAGGGGCAGGTCCGGGTCCGGGTTGAGGACCTGGACGCCCCGGCCGTCGGTGTTGAAGCGCTCCGAGAAACCCTGCCCGTGGCGGACGATGTCGCCTTCCCGGAACCTGGCGTTCCGGGACTGCACCACCCGGCCGATCCCGCCGCCGGCCATGGCCTCGCCCAGCTTCTGGTCGGCGTCCAGGCGCGGGCGCATGTAGGGGTCGACGGAGAGGATCAGGCCCTGGACCTGGATCTCGCCCTCGCCGGCGTCGGCCAGCGGGGCTTCCACGACGGCGAAGTCCTCGGGGACCGGCATGCCGTTGGGACGGCGGACGAGATGCACCTGGCGGGCGGTGGTCATGGGCGTTTCCTCCTGTTGCCTCACCGTTAGGCGATGGCGGCCCCGTGGCCAAGCCCGGGCGTCCGGGCGTCAGTCGCGGAGGAGGGGCAGGGCGAGGCCCGAGGCGGGACGGGCGGAGAGGATCTCCCGCCGGGAGCGGAAGAGCTCGGCGGGCCGCCCCCCGGTGTCCTGGTCGAGCCGGCCCAGGCCTTCGACCAGCCCTGAGCGCTCAAGCGCCCGGCGGAAGTTCTGCTTGTGCAGGGGCACGCCGGCCACCGCCTCCACCGCCTTCTGCAGGGACGAGAGGGTGAAGGCCTCGGGCATCATCTCGAAGATGACCGGCCGGTACCTGAGCTTGCCCCGAAGGCGGGAGAGGGCCGTGGCCAGGATCCGCCGGTGGTCGGAGATCATGGGCTCGCCGAGGGCGGGACCCAGCCGGGCGATGGCGGGGTCAGGCGCCTCGCCGCGGTCGCGGGAGGCCTCCGGCGCCAGCCCGGCCTCGTAGAGCAGTTCGTAGCGCTCGAGCGCCCTTTCCTCGTTCCAGGGCGTCTCGTCGAAGGCGAAGAGGAGCCGCGCGCGGGACAGGCGGGCGGCGCTCCGTCCCGCCCAGTCCCTCAGGGCCCCCTCGATACCCTCCAGGGCTGACGGCCGGCCATCCCGCCAATCCTCCCAGGGGAAGAAGTCGTGGAAGGCGGACCAGGCCGCGCCCTCAAGCGCCGTGGCGTCGGCCCGGGCGGTCAGGCCCAGATAGCCGACCGAGATCACCCGCGCCGCGGCGGAACCGTCGACGGCGGCCAGGGGTGCGTCGCGGCCCTTGTCGCCGAAGGTGTACAGCTGCTCGACATAGCCCGGGTCGAACCCGGTCTGGGCCGAGACGAAGGTCCTGAGCGCAATCTCGAAGGTGCGGTCCGCCTCGGGGTCGAAGGGACCGAAGGGCAGGGCTGCGGGCTGGCCTGGCGGACGCACGGTGAGCACCCGGGCCTCGCCGCCGGAGACCGCGGCGACCACGGCCGAAAGCCCGATGACGATGCGCTGGGGCACGTCCCTAGCCCGTCCGGTCAGGATTGGGCGGCGGGGCGAAGCCTGCGGCCTCGGACAGGAAATGGAACTGCCGGACATAGCCCGCCTGGGCCGGCGCGGGGGCCAGGGGCTCGATCTCGATGTGGTAGCCGGCGGGCGGGGCCCCGAACAGGGCGACGGACTCCTCCCGGCCGAATCCGGCCAGCTGGACGGCCTCGAAGTAGGCGCAGGCGCGGTCCGCCGCCTTGATCAGCTTCCGGATGTCCGCCGGCGTCCTCGCCGGCAGGCCGAAGCGGATGTGGATGGCCTGCTCCAGCCGGTGCTCGAAGGCCTTGTAGTCGTAGCCCAGCGCCGCCTTGAAGGGACTGATCATGTCGCCGATCACGTATTCCGAAGCGTCATGCAGCAGGGCGGCCAGCCGCCAGCGGGGGTCAAGGTCCGGGTGCAGGTGGACGCAGATCTCCTCGACGACCAGGGAATGCTGGGCGACGGAGAAGGCGTGCTCGCCTGTCGTCTGGCCGTTCCAGCGCGCCACGCGGGCGAGGCCGTGGGCGATGTCCTCGATCTCGATGTCGAGGGGCGAGGGATCCAGCAGGTCGAGCCTCCGGCCGGACAACATGCGCTGCCAGGCCCGCGGAGGGCTTGCGGCGTCGCGCCGGGATGCTGATCTGAGGGCCCTGGCCATGGGCGACAGGTGCACCGGGCCTTGAGAAATATCAATGTCGGTGCGCAGGCTTACGGCCTAGGGTCCACAGGAACCATGGAGGCTCCCGGATGAGTTGGGCGAGGGTGATGGCGCCATTGGCGGGGGTCGAGGGCGACGCCGCAGTGCTTGCCGCGGCCGTGCGGGCCGCAGAGCCCTTCGGGGCGGAGGTCTCGGCCGTGTTCGCCCCGGCGGACGTCGCCGACATCATGCCCTGGCTGGGCGAGGGCTACCTGGGCGGGGTGCAGACCACCGCCATCGAGACCCTTCGCCAGGCGGCGGCCACCGGCGAGGCCCGCTCCCGGGCGGCCTTCGAGGCCTGCGCCTACGCCAAGAAGACCTTCACCGCCCTGCAAAGCCCCGTCTGGGCCGCCCTCTCCGCCGAGGCCCGCCTGTCCGACCTCGTCGTCTTCGGGGACGACCCGGCCCGGGGCCGCGGGCCCCTCGCCGAGTGCTTCCAGCAGATCGTCGCCGACGAGCAGAGGCCGGTGCTCATCGCCCGGGATGGCTTCCAGGCGGGCGGCGTGATCGCCGTGGCCTGGGATGGGGGCAAGGAGGCGAGCCGGGCGGCGCGCCTGGCCATGCCCCTTCTCGAGAAGGCGTCCCGGGTGGTCCTGCTGGCCGCGCCCAAGGCGACCTCCCGCCACTTCGAGCCTGACCGGCTTCGCGCCTACTATGCGGCGAGGGGCGTCGAGGCGGAGGTCGAGGTCCTGGCCGAGAAGGGCGAGGCCGCCGGCCTCCTCCTGTCCGCCGTCCGCAAGGTCGGCGCCAGCCTGCTCGTCGCCGGCGCCTTCGGCCACCCGCGGCTGCAGGAATTCATCTTCGGCGGCACCACCCGCACCCTCCTGGCGGCGGACCAGCCGTCGCTCTTCCTTTCCCACTAGAGGTCCAGCCCATGTCCCTGTCGCGCATCGTCATGCGGCTTGCCCGCAATCCGGGTTCCGAGTTCGGCGGTGACGACCGCCGGGGCTACACCCTGACCGCCCCCCTGACCTCCGAGGGGCATCTGGACGCCGAGGCCTTCGCCAGGTCCCGCGCCGACTGCTCGGTCCGCCGGTTCGCCCCTGACGAGGACGCCGTGATGGGCCGTCTCGCCCGCCGGGGACAGAACTGGTTCTTCGACTACGACGCCGCCTCCAGCGACG